>JAEOSP010000188.1 GCA_016840305.1 Candidatus Hodarchaeota archaeon | reverse complement strand
ATTCCTTCAATATTCTCCCATCTTTCTAAAGCCTGTCTACCAGAACCAATAAAATCATCGACCAAAACAAACGTATCCACTGGTTCAGGGAAATTTTCAGAAGCTAAATCTGTGACATTCACAAAATGCTCATTATATCGATTGTGTCGTAACCTGTTGCCATTAGATAGCCGACTGCCGTCCCTAAAGAGTGGGAGTAGTGTATCACCACTATGACCAGCTGGTGAAAATGATGCAAAATACGTGTTAGTAGGTGTATCTTCTTTGATAGCCTGAATTTGCGAGAATAGTATTCCTAATTCTTGGATGACATTAGCTTGATTATAATAGTTCACACTATTTAGAACCTTTAAAGCTAAAGGATAATCTTCACTCATAAATTGTTGGATCCATACATCAATATCATACCGATCAATATTTCTACGATATCCACTGAATTCTTGTTCTAATCTTAATATTGCATCTCGATTAGCACTACGAAATTCTTCGTAAACCGACATTTTCTCCCCCAAAAAAAGTTATGAGTCACTAAGATTTATCTAGCTTTTCAAGGATTTCTTCAATTGAATGTTTTAAATTTTCGAGTAGTTCTATACTTGTTGGTCTTTTTGAAAGAAGCATAATGTCTATCTGAGAAAAAGAGTTGCTCAAGGCTTTACATACTTCTTCAAGCTCTACAATGTCATAAATAGCGCGCGCAGAGATCTCATATGCGTCTTGTATGGAGAAATCAGGTTCTTCTAGTAGTCTCTCAATTAACTTTTCAATATTTTCCTTTGAAGCACCTTGATCTATTGCCCGAATCATGCTTGATAACATTCGAAAATCTATTACATCTGTTATAATGTTGTTTTGATATTTCTTCAAGAATGTATCTATTATAAAATTTCGATCATACTTTTTAGAGGTATTTGGTAGGTAATCGTTTATTCTTTTAAAAATTGGATATAGTTCAACGAAGAAATCAGTTTTAATTCTCTCATCTGTAGACGCTAGAAGCATCATATCTTGATATTTTTTATCATAAGTCAGAAGTTTTTTACATCGTGCAATATAACCGATTGATAATCCAGTGTGAGTAGAGAGAATTTTGTTGTTACGAGTCTCTAACATTCTCATAAGAACTTCAAGTTTCAATGCTGTTGGCATTGGTTCCCAATTTTCTCGAACATTATGAATATTGAACATTGTTAAAATATTCACGAGCATATTTGGTTCAGCAAGGACATTGGCGGGAATCTCTTTTTTGTTTAAGTCCAATGAACAGAGCCATCGGCGCTCACCGTCTAGAATAACATGTTTACCATCTTTTTTACGTCTATAGACTAGGAGAGGCACTAAAACTCCAACTTCTTGAATGGAGTTTTTTAGAATCTTCATTGAGCGTTCATCGAAAAGAAGCCTCGGATTTTGAGGGTTTCTTACGATTTTCTGGGGATCTAAATACATTAATCCCTCAGATTTTACTAGCGGTTCTTTTTCTGTCATTAATCTCCCCTTTTTGAACATTGGTATTCATCAGTTTATAGTTAAATAAAAGTATTCATGTATCCTAATGGTTTGAATTTAAAAGAACATTCGGATTAGTTAAAAATGCCCGATATTAATATAAAATTAATTACGATGGAAGGGTATTGCCCTATCTAGGCGATACCCTATCTCATTCATTTTTTACACTTCATATGCTTTTATTTCGCTTGTAAGGTTTATAAGGCATTTTCTAGGCTCTTTATTTAAGAATAGTAGATATTAATCCTTTTTTTAAGAAAAAAGACCCCCCAGCAATTCTTTTCTCCGAAAAAGATTAAAAGATAAAGTCCTTATACTCACTATTCCATTCTTTCAATTTATTTAGTGGTGATTGCGTTGTTCAATATACCTTATACATCCTACCATTGTTAATATTTTATGTTAACTAGGTTATCACGAGAGATTTGTTGATTGATTTTTTATAATTTAAATTATAAAGAGAAAATATTGATAATATTAACTACTGCAGGATGCAGGGGTCTCGATCTCAATAAACTTCTTCTTTATCTTCTCTAAGTTCTGTAGTAACTCATTCAAACTTCCTATCTGGGTTTTCTGATATATTTCATGCATTCTCAGGTTCTCTTCTGCTTCATTGACAATCTTAGATATATCATCCAATCCTCCCGCTATTGTATTTCTAATTATATCTTCAGCTTCCTCTTTAGTTTCTGCGTATATTTTACTACGCCACTCTTCATTTCCAAAATTAACAATCAAGAAAAATAAACCGCTAGTGTATGTTGATTTAAGGATGAAATTTCCTTGTTTTATTTGCTTTAAGGCTTTTAACCTTAATTTCTTTTTTTGAACTTTCTCTTCCAGCAATTTATACTTATTTTTTAACTCAGCAAGTAATTTCCTTTTTGCCTTAACAAATTCTTTCATTTCTTCGATAGCATGATATAGATGAATAATTTTTTCTTGCTCAGGAAGCTTGGATTTAATTATAAAATCATCGATGGCTAGTCGGATGAATTGAGAAGCGTTACCAATTTTTTTAAGAAAGTTGATCTGATCAGGTCTTAGGTAAGTGTTGTACTTCTTCATCGTTTTTCAGAGCCCTGCGTTCGCAAGTTCTAGTAGTCCTAGAAAACTCTTTGCAGGATTCAACTGAGTTATATCGCAGACATATGCATCACTATAAGGAGTATATTTAGACTGCCCCTTCTTTGAGATTCTCAATTTCCTGACTTGTTCACCATAAAGCCAGCCTAACCAAAAAACCTTGGAAGGTGTGTAGTCTCCGAATTTGAATGCTACAAGATAATCTGGATCATGCCATTCACTGGTTTTTATCAGAACCTTTTTTGCAAAAAAATCAAACCCCTTAACTTCAACTTTCCCAATTTTAGGAATAAGAAAATCGTGCGTCTTTATCCCTCTCCAGTCAATAACAGGGTCATTAACATCACAAGGTATAGAGTATTGCTGTAAAATTACATGGAAAATCTTCTGGCATAACAAGCCTACATAATTATTCCGAATTTCATTCTCCTTCCAATGCTTCGAATACTGTTTTGAATATCGTGCAATGAAAAACTTTGTATGTACCTGTGCAATATCCACTAATTCTGGTTCTACGTCGTAAATACTCTCTTCATTTTTATCAGTAATTGGGCGGAGTTTATATTTCCATGTATCGAAGAACTTGAAGTTCTTATTCATTGTCATCCCATTTGCGTGAT
>JAEOSP010000187.1 GCA_016840305.1 Candidatus Hodarchaeota archaeon | reverse complement strand
GACCTTCATGAAAATGATCAAAAGTTCCCCCTAATCCCACAGAATTAAATTTTGTCACAGAATTTCCAGCTTATCTTATTAATATTAAGTCTATTTCTGAAAAATGTTCTCAAAGAAAAATTTTTGTACTCTTTATAATATTCTATGATTTGCTAGGAAGGAATAGATTCTACTTTTCGAGGACGCGATGAGCAAAGATGATTCGGAGTGCAAATGAGTAGAGAAATCCAGAGCCATTACTACCATACTGATTAGGAGACGGGCTCTCGCATGAGAATGGGTGTGTCACCCAACTGTGAGCGAAAGAGTTAACCCTTCTAAGCAACAGGAGTAAGGATTGTTACGGCCCTTCATCAGAGAGCTTGACTGAATTGGGATTTATCCCTTATATGTGGTCATAGAGTTAGTGTTAAGGGCTACAAATCCAATAAAAAAGCATTCTTCGCTTAATTTAAAAAAAAAGGAAAAATCAGGGGGAAGCAACCCTTGATTTAATCAGAGAAAGTATAGATTTTTATATCAAAAGGAGCTTTGGTAATATCATGTTGGCGGGCTCCTATTATATTTTGAATACCACGACTTACAGCAATGTCTAAAAGTCTCTGTGTTATTATTCCATCAAATATTACGGATTCAATACCATCTATACTTAGTATTTTATCTCGTAAGTCGCTGATCGGAATATCTTTTTCAATAACTTTATTATCTTTACCTAACAGTATTGCTTCTTGATCAGAAAGACTTTCAATAATATCAAGAAATTGTGAAGGGACTTTAACTTCAGTAGAGATGCTTGGCTTAGTTTTAACAACAATTGGGATTTCCTTAGCAATAGATTCACTTTCCTCTCCATTACTATTAGAAAAACTCGTCTCTTCTGGAGTAATATTCAATTCTTTCATTATCTGTTCTATGGGTAGCTTTCCACGTAAAGCTTTCAAAATTTCTTTACTTGTTAATTCCTCTACCTCACGATTCGCTGGTGCTCGTGCGGCGTAATCAATGTCAGCAAGAAGTATTAACTCCCGTAAAATGAGATCCCCTCCGTGATCTCCGTCTAAAAATGCCGTTGTAACTTTTTTACGGGTTAGATCGATTACTTCAGGTGGTACGTCAGTTCCTTGCACGGATATTACGTTTCTAAAGCCGTGTTTCAATAAATTAACTACATCAGCACGTCCTTCAACAATAATCAGGTTATCACTATCTTGGATTCCTGGCCCAGCAGGAAGACCAACCTTACCATATTTTTGAATTATACTAACTCTTGCTTCTTTGAGCACTTCATCCAAAACAGATACAGAATCAGGAGCAACTTCATGATCCCAAGTTTTTAAGATTCGAGACGCACGTTGAACGATTTGGCGTCGTTTACTTTCTCTAACATCCTCGATCTTCTGTAAACTGATTTTACCAACACATGGCCCCACACGATCGACAGTCTCTAAAGCCGCAGCAAGCAATGCTGTTTCAACACGATCTAATGAAGATGGTATAATTAGAGTTCCAAGTGTTTTCCTTTGTCTTTTTTGATATTGCAGATTAACAGATATTCTACCAATTCTAGATGTTTTTTGTAATTCTCGTAAATCAAGGCCCTCACCAATCAAACCTTCAGTTTGACCGAATAAGGCACCAATGATATCGGATCGCTCAGCTACTCCATTAATGGAAAATTTCTGATGGATCAGGTATTTTACAGTACTTGTATCAATATCTTCTTCGTTTACCATTGAAGTTTCACCTCCAATTATTAAAGATGAAACTGCACCCACTCCTATTACAATATCTCCGCCAAGAATCACAGACTTAAGAGCACGGACTCTCTTTATTGAATGATAATGATTGAATTATGGTAATAATCATGAAATGCGGTTTCACACGCGTTTAAATTATACCCTCTCGGGTATAGTTATTTTTATCCATGTTTCAAGGATAAAATTTGTAGATAGCAAATTCTACAGTATTTCTCAAGCAATTATCGGATCTTGAAGTTTAATCGTTTGTAATTGTTGTTTTATCCAAATTAAATTACTTGATTGCTTCGAATTCTTATCACTTACAATAGAACCATCTATAGTCGGATTTTTTTAAATTTTGGGTAGAAAAATTAACGATTCATTTTAAGAGAACATTTTATTTTTCCTTATTGCTAGGAGGATGTCTTCCCCTTCAATAGTTTTTTTACCAGCATAAGAAGCGATTTCGTTCCCTAACACAGCAATTTTAACCCCATATTCTTCTAATTCCTTCTGTAATGCGAAAATTGCCGATTTTGAGACGCGAGTTGCCCCACCCTTTCTTAAAAGACGGTCAATTGCCGAATTGGGTATTTCAACCATTTAATTCACCATTATTTTTGTGTTGAAAAGTTTTCAAGAATATAAAAGTTCTGTGGGCTACATTATAAAAAGATAAGTATATACAATAGGATAAGACCGCTTTTCTGAAGAAATTGGATAAGAATTATACTTTTCATAATAGCTAATCATAAGGGTGAGAAACCTTGTGTAGTAAACTTATAATTCCTCTCTAAACTATGCCTAAATTAGAGCAAGAAAACGTGATTTGCTATTTATTAGCATGATAAGCGTTGAAATGCTGATAACAAAGAGAGTTGATTACAAATGGGAAGAAGACCAGCACATTGCTACACTCGTGTCGATCGACCAGCTTTTACGCGAAAAAAGTTCATTAAAGGTGGACCTGATCCAAAAATTCGCACATTCGATCTAGGTTCTCCAGGCAAGGATTTTCCAATTGAAGTATCCCTTTACGCAAAGGAACGTTGTCAAATTTCACACAACGCATTAGAAGCTGCAAGAATTCATGTAAATCGATACTTAACCAGAAGTGTTGGCCGTGAAAACTATCACTATCGTGTGTGTGTTTATCCTCATCATAGGATTAGAGAGAACAAAATGATGACTGGAGCTGGAGCTGATCGTATCCAAAATGGAATGAGAAAAGCTTTTGGTAAAGTAATCAGTGTAGCGGCACGTGTATATGAAGAAGACAGGCTCTTATTTGTACGAACTAATGTAGAGAACTTAGCACTTGCTAAAGACGCTCTTCGTCGTGGAAAATCAAAATTTCCAACACCCTGCAGAATTGTAATTACCAAAGGTGAAGAATTAGTAGCGTAATTAATTCTTAATTTTTCCAGTTATCTTTTCTTTTTCTAAATTATTTAAAATACATATATTCTAACGTTCCAAAAGAAAGGAATCAAGATAACTTCCTGTGTGTACAATGCAAATAATCTAAAAAAGCTTTTCAAGAGCTTAGTGTGAGAATATTCACCGGAATGATGATACTGACCTATACTGATGACAGACTCGTTATGGACACCACCTGAGCCTGTTTATGATGTTCATGTACCTCACTGAAGAAGTGAGTTCTTGTATAACAGAGAAATTATTAATAAAATCAGAGTTTACCAATCTTAAGCCTTTATTCTAAGTTTATCTATAGAGGAAATCAAATGCTTGAACTTAAACAAGTCATTATATTGAGAAAGGATTTGAAGATGTCGAAAGGAAAGGCTGCAGCCCAAGCATCTCACGCTGCTGTTTCTTCAGCCATTAAATCAATGAAAAAGCATCCTACTACTTTTAATAGGTGGTGGAATGGAGGTCAAATGAAGGTTGTTCTCGCAGTAGATTCTGAAGTAATGTTAGATGAAATTGAAGCAAGGATAAAACGAACAGGTGTAGTAGTATCAAAAATTAACGACGCAGGGAGAACACAACTTCCTCCTAATACAGCAACAGCCCTCGGAATCGGACCACATGCTCAAATGGATGTAGAAAAAATAACATCAACATTAAAGCTATACTAACTACCAAAAGGATTGCTTTTTCGTGGTGAAATAATTGCGAATATTGAAAAGTGATTTGCGTACAAATCAAATTGTTATTCGTCCTGAATCTCCCACGGATTTGTATATCTTATCTACAATTATCAATAATGGAGATCGCGTAATTGCGAAAACTTCACGACGGATACGAAGAACAGGAAGTGAGGGAAGATCAGGGGATGAAAGCCAACGCATCACGATGATTATTGGTATTGAAGTTGAAGGACAACTATTTCAAGAAAGCGTAGTGAGTAATAGATTACGAATTAAAGGAAAGATATTCAAAGGACCAGAACAATTCGTATCAATTGGTTCTTATCACACAATCAATGTTGGTTTGTCGGATACAGTTACTGTTTCGAAATTAGAATGGTCAGATTATTTTCTTAAAATTTTGAAGGATGCAGAAAAAGCCAGTCAAAAACCAAAAATCGGATTAATCGCTGTAGATAAAACAAATGTCTGTATAGGCCTTTTGGACAATTATCAGCTCAATGTGTTAAGCCAAGAAAAATCGGGCATCACACGAAAACACTCCAAAGAAAAAGCTAGAGATATCCAAACCAGCTCATTTTTTGAAATGATTTTTAGTACTATTCAAAGAAATATAGTCCCAGAAACAAAAAATATCCTCATTGGAGGCCCTGGTTTCATTAAAGAAAGATTAGCGGAATATTTACGTAATTCTTTACCTAAAAATAACTTGAATATTGTAATTGGCAGTTCTTTGAGTGGTGGTAATCGTGTTGGGCTGTTTGAACTCATGAACTCAGAGGTAATTGAAAAACTGGCTAAAGATTTTCAGATTATTGAGGAACGACGTTATATTGAAGAATTCATAAAGAGAATAAATCAAGGATCAATGGATATAGCTTACGGCTATTCTTCGATCAAAGCAATTGCTGAAACTGGGGTCGTAGATACTCTACTATTACTGGACACCTACCTCCAGGGAACGAAGAATGCTTCATTTGAAGAAACTCAGTCATTATTGAAAATAGTAGAACAAACTAAGGGGCGTATAATAATTATATCATCCCATAGTGAGTCTGCTTCTCAATTGAAAACATTTGGAGGAGTCATCGCACTTCTGAGGTATGCGCTCTCTTGGGAATGAATACATCATGAAGAAAAATTTTGGTATACTCAGATCGCTGTGTAAGACTTATACGTTTGTACAATTTCTCTTATTATGTAGGTATTAATATGGATTCCTTAACATTTCTGATATTAGTTGGATTTATTTGGTTGATTCTAATAACAGTTTCTAGAGTTTCATGGTTTAATGTTAAGAATCCAGAAATCGGTCTAGGATTTGCATACTACCGCACTACAAGACTGAATGATATTATTACACGAATTGCTAAAACAAAAGAATCAATTTGGAAAATATTGTGGGATATTGGTATTCTTTCAGGCTTAGGCATTCTTTTTACTGGACTCATCGTTTTTACAATTAATGTAATAACTTTTTTCCTTCCAAAATCAAGTGAGGTTACTCCGATAGCGATTGCACCAGTAATTCCAGGAATAACGATTTCATTTGGATCTCTTCCGTACTTCATTGTGGCAATATTGGTGGCAGCTGGTGTACACGAGTTTGGACATGGCATCGCGGCAGTGAATGAAAAAATTTCATTGAAAAGTACCGGAATCTTTGTTTTCTTAGTTCTATTCGGAGCATTTGTCGAACCAAGTGAGGAAAGTTACAAAGCTTCTTCAAATCGTTCGAAAATGAGGGTTATGGCAGCAGGTGGATTAGCAAATATGTTGGTTTCTATACTATTGATAATCATTCTCATCCTCCCCATTGGTTTCCCACTATTAATTTCACCATTCTTTCAAACAAATCCGAGTGGAGTTCTAGTTATTGAAACAGTCCAAGATTCACCTGCGGGATTGGCCGGAATTAAAGCAGGTTACGCTTTTACAGCTATTGAAATAGATACTGATGTGTATAATTTAAGTTCGGGTGCTGATTTCCAAAATGTAATATCTCAACATTTATATGCAAACCAGACGTTAACGCTTCATTTCAGTGACAAAATTGAGTCCATTAGTCTGAAATCAGGAAATCGTTCTGTCTGGTACCCAGATGAAGAGAAAGATGGGAATTTGACTAGAGGGTATATTGGAGTTTTAACTACAAATTACTTCAAACCGCATTTTCAAACAAATATCCCAGTATTTAATTTAATCCCGTATTGGACCTTAATGACGATTACTTATACCTTCATGATAAACTTAATGCTAGCTTTAATGAATCTTCTTCCTGTTCCTTTCTTGGATGGTGATAAATTACTCGCAGCATTGTTTGGTGAAAAACACTCAACGCTTCATCGAAGGATAAAGTATTATGCTTTGATAATTTTACTTCTGAACTTTGCTCTCTCGTTTTACTTCATGGGCTGGCAACAACTTTAGCAAAACTAATAATGCGGTTATAGATACCTCACTAAGAGTTAGATTTGTTAAAATTTACTTTTTCTTAACCAAATTAAGTAAGTGAACTGGATAGGGATTCAGAGTGAAGACTTTTACTCCCTCAATCCGCAGTTTTATAAATCTTTGAAATATGGAATAATTCAGTTTAACTTGGTATTTCAAATAGACTATGAAAAGTGAGTTGAAAATGGCCCTTGATGATGGATTATTCTTACTAATGTCATGGAATTCTCTTCTACTTATTATTGGAGGGGGTGTTGCTGCGTCTTGGTTATTAATTCGATTATCTTCAGTTAGCGATTCGGAAGATATATCATCTCTAACCAAAAAAATGGCTTTATTGGGATTTCCAATTGGAATAGTATCCATACTTATGACAGGTGCTATTTTTTACCTTAATTCCCAACCTATAGGTATACCAACTTCAGTTGACATGATAACCTTGATTTGCTTAGGAATTATGGGACTAGTTCTCATTTTACGGCCTATTAAAGACTTTAAATTTGGAACTGTGCTTTCTCTTGCAATAGGATTACTAGGAGCGGCAATATTGGTCTTTTTGGGAACAAATTCAATTAAAATTATTGCTGGTCTATTTATTCTATTATTCTTTTTAATATATGGAGCAGTACGTTTGTTTGAAGATCTTTACCTGATAATTGCTGAAATTTTATCTCATCCAGTTATTACAGTCGTAATTGGAGCGATTTGTATTTCTCAAGGTATCTTACAAATTTTTAACTTCTCTCTGATCGATTTTCTTCCTCTATTACTGTAGGATGTAAGAAAAACCCTTAATTTGCCTTCAGTCGAAAACAGAGATTAGTAGAAGTGGGTTGTTTCTCATTCGGATTGAATTTCAATCCGAACAGGGTTTTTAGAAATGAGTTTGGCAATTTGTTCTGATTGTTCAAGAGAAAAACGCATTTGATCTGGATTCCCTCTCAAAGTTATCCTAAGTTCTATATCTCCTTCAGGAGGGACGAAAATTTGATCAATTTCTATGATATCTAGAGGAGCAAAAAAGAGAGCAAAAGTATTCCTTGTACTACCTTTTCTTTCAACAATTTCGATTGGACGTCTCAAAGTAGTTTCAATATGATCCAGGATTTCAGGATTTTCGAGTAACACGGATCCATTCCTTGTTAAAAGCGCTACAGATCCATTAAGTTGATGAGAACGCTCAAAAGTTACATCTTGCAATTGTTTAGCATATTGTAATTCGATTTTCGCAAATGCTTTTGAAATCTCAACATCTAAATTTGTAATTTTCTTTTTACGGAGTTTATTTTTGCATTTTTTACATAACACTCCAGTTTTTGCACAAAAATTACATATTGGAGTATTTACCACTTAGTTAATCTCTCCTAGAAAATTAATGTTCATTTGTATCTCTTTCATACCGATTATTTTCGTTTTCTTCAGCTAAATTTTATTCTTTTCTCTAGTTTATTCTTCGGGGTCTATAATAAATTTTTTAAAACGGCCGCAACTGTGTGTAATCTGTTTTCAGCTTCATCAAAAACAACAGAATGCTCTCCATAAATTACATCGTCTGTTACCTCTTCTTTGTGACGAGGTAGACAATGCATGAATATGAAATTTTCATCTGCTTCCCTTACCATGTCCAAGTTTACTTGGAAAGACTTAAATTTCTTAAGTTTCTCTAAAGTTTCAGCTTCTTCTCCCATGGATATGAAAGTGTCTGTAACAACCACATTTGCTTCTTTAACAGCTTCCAATGGGTTATTTGTATAAGTTATCTGATTTTCAGTTGATTCATACTTTTTACAGTATTCAATAACCTCTTGATCAGGTTGGTAATCGTCAGGAGTAGCAATGCTCATTGTCATACCCATCTTGATAGAAGCTATCATTAATGTATGGCATACATTATTCCCATCACCAACCCAAGCTACTCTTATTCCTTTTAATTTACCCAAATGCTCTTCGATTGTGAGAATATCAGCTAAACCCTGTAAAGGATGGAATCGATCTGATAAAGCATTAATAACAGGTATTCCAGAATGCTTAGCAAGTATTTCAACAGTTTCATGATTGTAAACGCGTGCTAGTATTCCTGTGACCATTCTTCCAAGGACTTTAGCCGTATCCGAAAGAGATTCATTAACCCCTAATTGAATGTCATCTTTTCCTAAGAATAAAGCGTGTCCTCCTAATTCTGCCATGGCCGCTTCGGTTGAAACTCTAGTACGAGTGGATCTCTTTTCAAATATCATTCCCAGTGTTTTACCTTCCATTAACCGTTTTTGAATGATTTTTGCCCTGTTTTCTTTGAAACTTCTGGCCTCATCTAATAAAAATCTTATCTCATCCGCAGATAAGTCTTTCAGTGTTATCAAGGATTTTCCTTTCATATCAACTGTCATGGTTAATCATCTCTTTGTTTTTGTAGACAACCCTCATCCACCGTGAATTACTGGGACAAAGGTGACTTTGTCATCTTGTTTGAGGGGAGATGACATTCCCTGTAGAACAGATATATCTTGGTCATTAATGAAGATTATCAATGCTCTTGTAGTATCTAAAGAAGGAGTGAAAAGATTCTTCAAACCTTTAAACTCAGGTTTTTCAATGAGTTCTTTTACTATAGATTTTAAAGTGGATCCTTCATCAAAAGAATCAGTAAGATTCATCTGTCCAAAGTCATATTGTAGTGAACCAAGAAATACTAGGTTAAGCTTCATTTTATCATCAATCTGTTCTATTTTGAATGCGCCGACCGGGATTTTCAGAATACCTCAAGCGAGAAATTCTTTTGAACCCGGGCTATCACCTTGGGAGGGTGAAGTCCTACCAGACTAGACTATCGGCGCATAAAATTGCACAGTAGCAAGCTGGTTTTTATGATTAGATGTCTTAAAATTTAATTTATTTTATCTTTCCTGTCAAGAAGACCAATTCCTTCATTCAGGTAGAAGAGGAATTGACAGTGAATTGTAGTCCTTTACCATATTTAATCAGCTCTACATTATTAATATTGGAATTAATGGTTTTTTTCAGCAGTATTTACTAATCTAATCCATTCACCATAATTGAAAACGCCTTTCACTCTGTAGAGGCAATTATTATAACTTACGAGGTCATTAGGTTGGTAAGAATATCGTTGCTTTCGAATGAACGGTTTGAAACCCTTACGATTGGTTTGAATCGAACGGTTGTTCCTTCTTATCTGCTTAACATCGAAGAGTTGACTTCTTGGGTGTTTTTTTCCACCTGTTCTTACAAAGGCATCATTGACGTGTGATTTAGATAAACCAATTTTTGTCCGATGATATTTTGTACGATCGTCATATGCGAGATGACAGTTCAATCGTTCAACTAATTGTTTACGCATCATTTTTGTCAAACAAAAATGATCATGCTTTTCATATCTCTCTTAGGATAATCAACTACTTGCGCTTGGTTCTCACGATCCAAGCCCCTTCCTTTAGGTCGGGGTAATTGACTTATCGGAAAACATCTGTTTCTTGATTTCTAATCAGATCCTTTGCAGAACCTTCATCAGTAGAATATTTCACTCCTCTCACAATAATAACTGGTGTTCCCTCATCTGCCTGTCCCATTGCAATACCAGCCGCTGCTGCTACTTCATCTGCTCTAGCTATTATTGTTGATGTCATTTCATATCCAAAAAGATCATAGCTACCACGAATATCTTCTAACGGGTTAATACCAGCAACTCCTATGGCAAAATTTACAGTTCCTACTCGTAAAGGCCTACCAAATGTATCAGTTATAATCACTGCAACATCAATTCCCAAATTTTTCTTAATAGCTTCTTTTATTTTACGAGCAGATAGATCGGGATCGATTGGGAGGGAAATGACTGTATTTCCAGGGGTATTTGATTTGTCTATTCCACTATTTGCACATACGAAACCATGAAGGGAAGCTGTAATCAGAACTCTATTATTCATTCGTACAATTTCTTTGCTCTCACGTAAGATAACCTCTATCTTACGCGGATCCTTAGCTTGGATGGCTCCAATATGGATTGCAAGGGGGCTTGGGTCAATTTCATCCAGGTTGTAAACCTGATTTTCTGCTTTCGATACAATCGTGTGTGCTATTACAACGATATCTTCGTTCTTTAAGTTAATATTCTTTAGTTCCCTAACAATTAATTCTGATAAGGGATCTCCTGGATTAATAAGGGGAAAATTCTTTAAGGGAAATATTGAAATATTCAAGGTCGGTTGATTCCGCGAATATAATGATCAGTGCCTCAGACCGCTCATCGATCTTCATTAACGAATTTCAGAAAATTGGTTTTAATCATCATTGGCTTATCATTAACTAATGATTATACTCCAAATTCAGAAGGCCGTGTTTTAACCTGCTCCGTTAAATCTTCTAATAATAATTTTACTTTTTCTGCCTGTGATGAACCTCCAACCTTAAGATATTTCTCGTGAGATCGTACAAGGAGTTCGATAACTTCTTTCATATTTTCTCTGGCACTTATAAGAGCTTTTGCACGACGATATAATGCATGTGCTTCATAGCGAGTAGAATCTTCTCGGCCGATTTTAAATTCCTCGACAGCTTTCTCTAAATAGTAAGCTTTATCAAAGTCAGAATCCATTGCGGCAGCTCGTTGTACAAAAGATCGCGCTCGTGCCTTAGCAGCTTCCATTTCAAGACCTGTTGTCGAATATAGAGCCCCTGCCGATTCAAATAATCTAGCTGATTCAATAAATTCTCCACCTTGCGCTTTTTTCTTTGCTAACTCACCCTGTGATTGAGCTTGTATAGTACGAGCTTGCTTTGCTTCATCAGAAAACCCCTCTGTTGAAAATATTACATTTGCTTTTCCAAAAGCACGAATTGCTTCAAGAAAGTTGGTATTTATCAAATCAATATAACCAAGCGCACAAAATCCATAAGCTTCAGCTCTTTTACTCAATTTCTTTTCTCCGCCACTTTCATACAATTTAACTGCTTTTTTGAAATTTGAGAATGCCTCCTCATATCGTTGGGTTTCATAATATACTATTCCCCGATCAAACTCTTCTTGACCTTTCTTAACTTTACTTCCTTTGAATAAAACCACGAGGATCTACTCCGTTGCTACAGCTTGTAATTTAGAATATAATCTTACCCATTGAAAAACAATAACGTTTTTTCTAATAAAGATTTGCTTAGGAAGATCTGATTATTTAAAATGAATATTTCTTAGAAAAATATTAGTATAAATGATGAATTTTAAAATATTACTTCAACAATTATTCTGAATTTTCCTTCAGGATGTTGAAATCAAGAGAAGATAACTCAAAAGGGAATAATTGCTGGTGAATAATTGTCAATCCACACTATAGTATTGGGTTTGATAAATGTATATTATTACTTACTGGTATTATTGGTTTATCGGTGTCGGAATTCCTGAATAGAATAAGGCAACATTAATTGTCAATTCATACTTCATAATAGGGTTACAATCATTCTATTTTATAATTGTCGAATATAGCCATTAATAGAAAAAAAGGATAAGATGGTTTTCAAAAAGCAGGGAGAAACAGTTAGCATGAGAGCGAAAGAAAAGGGGACAAAGATTAACATCAAATGTAACAGAGAAATAAACCGCTCTCATGAGATTATAAATCTAGTGATGAACTAGATTACCTCTTGCTATTAGAATAACAGGAAATAAGTTAATTTGATTTAGATCATGTAGCTTAATAAGTTTATAAGAAGAAAAACTCCTAATCAATCAGTATTTCTATATGAAGATAGCTGATACTAGTAGGGATGGCTAGGGTTGCTCCGTACACGAGGATACAAATACGAATTAAGTGTAAATAACAAGGAACGAACACTGCTAGCTAAATGTGCCACTATATCGCGATTTACCTGGAACTGGGGATTAGCCAATCGGAAAAAACGTTTTCAAAGTCAAACAGGTGATGCTCGTTATACCAATGCGATGAAACAGCATAAAGAATTAAATCTTTTAAAACACACCCATTTTCCTTGGATGTATGAGGTATCGAAATGTGTTCCACAAGAGGCACTCCGTGATTTGGATCGTGGCTATCAAAATTTCTTCAACAATCATCAACAAAGGAAACGGAAGCAAACTACCCGCTATGTGGGGTTGCCGAAGTTCAAGAAAAAAGGCAAATGTAAGGATAGCTTTCGATTAACTGGTGCGATTCATCTTTTTTCAGCAGTAAAACAGGTGCAATTACCTCGTTTGGGAAAATTGCGTCTAAAAGAAAGACCAAATTTACTCTCATCATCGCGGATAATGAGTGCTACAGTCTCTCGGACTGCTGATCGCTGGTATGTTGCTCTTACGGTG
>JAEOSP010000186.1 GCA_016840305.1 Candidatus Hodarchaeota archaeon | reverse complement strand
CTCATGGGATACAGAGTTAATGGTTGAAAAAATTGCTAGACAGCTCAAAATATCTTCTATTCTCCTTCTTATTATTGTTGGATTAGGCAACATAATTGTTCATTTCGCCGCTGTAGTTTTTTTCGCCTTCCCTATGGATTGGAGTTCTATTAGTTTCACAGGCATCCTTATTGCTAACATTGAGGGATATATTCTCATCTATTTATTATGGGCTTTAAGAGAACGTTATCGAAAACATATCGGAAATCTTACTTTTGAAAAACGAGGGGACATGAAAAAGGTTCAATCTGAGATTTATAACAATTTTATAAGATACTTTGTGATTTTTATCACAATTGTATATTTCTTCATTGTAATTTTCATGATTCTACCCCAAAAAATTCAGAATGATCCGTCTATTGTTGGAAATAAAGATTTGTTTGATAATGCTCGATATGGATATGCTTTAGGTATTTTTTACACCCTGTTCTCCCATTTTGCTTATTTTCTTATTCTTCCAGATTTAATTTCTACTGTGATTTTAGTTTTATACTTACCCATCAAGCTTGGGCGTCAAGTGAAGCTGGATGCAGTTAAAAAAACGTGGGGAACGGATCCTTTAGGTCGTTTTACTCGTGATGTGGCTCTAGGTCTCTTTGTAATTATGTCCATGTTTACTACAGGAATTTTGTTTGCAATTGTTGAAAGTCCTGGTTATCCTGAGAATGTTGGTGCTATGTTAGTCATTTATTGGATGTATATTGGCTGGGTGGCGATTTTATTTATCCTTATCTGTCCCCATTTCTTTCTTCATCAAAGGATGAAGAAAGAGAAAAGATGTTTACTTCAAGATCTAGATTCTCAACTTGAGGATGAAGGTATCAGTGATATTCGAAATAACGCTCGTAATTTTGATCGGTTAAATTATCTTCTAAATCATTTGAAGATCGTTGAAAACCAACCTGAGTGGCCTTTTGATTTAAAACTTATTAGTCAATTGGTTATTAGTGCTTTACTCCCAATTATTACTGCCTTGTGGACTAATTGGGTATTGTCATTATTTGGCTAAACCTTCTAAGTAGATTTATTGGTCATGTTCAGCTGGCTGCTACTAATCGCACAAGGACTATTGATTCTAATACAAAGTGTGGAAATGTTCAGTCCTCTCGTAATCCCAGATAGAATTTGCTACCTTTAATGGAAAGAGTAGTATCGATTCATTATCCACATAATCAGAACCCATTTAATTAATAAAAAGGATTTCAAATAATAGGGGCAGAAAAGGGAATATCAATCCGATAATAAGGGTAGTAAGATGATTGTAATTAAAGGGCCAGGTAGAAATTTCTTCAATATCCACAATTAATTGATGTAATGTTTGTAATTCCCCTAAAAGCAAATTTTTCTCTTCTAGGTTCTCAACAAAAGCGAAATCGAGGTATTGAAATTTCTTTATTTCATAAATCTCTTCAAATTTATCCAAAAATGAATTCTTAACACGTTCAAGATGTCTATGCAAAGAATATTGAGGAAAAAGAAAAACTATTAAATTAAATATCATCATTGTTGATAAAAAAGTAAAAAAGAAATAATTTGCAAAATTTTTTGCTTCTGGTAGAATTATATTTGAAATATAAACAGAAAATAGCAGTGCGATGATAAAAGTGGCGATTGAGACCCCAATATTAATTTTAAGAAATAATTCAGGAATAATACGGCTTCTTCTTCTAAATCGCTTGATAGAAAATCTAACGATATCTGATTTATCTGAAAGAATGCTAGATGAATTACTATTTAAATATTCAGATAATTTACTTAAAGAAAGGCCAGAGAAGTTACCTAAAGTGTTAAAAATGATCATAAATTCAACAATTAACAACAACATGGAAATAACACAAAACAAGAACCAGACTGCTGTCAAGGAATAAGGAACAATCCTTAAGACTAAGTAAGGATAATAAACTTTATTAGTGCCTAATTCAGGAAAATTTTCAATCCATTCATCAGCCTGAAACAGAATAAAGGGAGAGTATACACCAGTAACTACTATAATGACAGTTAAAATGCCTGCTGATATTGGAATCCACTTTTTACTAATCCTTTCGGATATATAGGTTTGAAAGTCAAGGAATCCTGTTTTTGTGAATAGCGGTGTAATCATTGGACTGGTATTATCGCGAATTATTTGTGAGTCTGAAAAATCAATACCAAAGAGATCATTAATCTTCGATAAGAGGTATAATCCACCAAAAAAAGCAATATTGTATAGTGATATACTAGTAATTGTATAGGGTATACCAAAAAGAAGAATCTTTTGTTTATCAATGCCGAAATATAGAACAAAGATATAGTCAATTACTAAATAGTAAATAGAGTAACTTATATACCCTTTTTTAGTGAAAAAACCAAGTTTGGTAAATAAAGGTCTTTCAAACCCATTAGTTTTTGAATTTTCCATATTATCTGCACCTTGTTTTGTGGAGATTCTTGTCTCTCGCAGTAATTAGTTTTGGATATCCTCACTTAATTTCTTTTTTTTTGACTTGTTTCAAATATCTTATTTAGCAACAATCAAATTTATATGCAAAACCTTATGAATTCAATGATCAGGAAATTTCAGTCCTCTCGTATTTTTAATAAAAAGCCTTAAGGAGTCAATGAGTAGTGAGTGTTGATAATAACTTCTGATCTTATGTCTGGTGGTCACTTCTTTTATACGAGTAATAGAAACATCCATACTGGCATAATTAGAATTCTTTCGGATTCCAAATATTCTAAGCGATCCTTACTTATGATTAACCCAAAGGGACTAGTTTTCTGCATTTCAAGAAATTGCCTAACTCCCTTTTGTTCTTTACTGGTTATTGTATTCTGGTATTTAATCTCTACAGGTAGTGTGTAGTGAAATAAATCACACACAATATCAACCTCTGTCCTTTTTTCTGACCAGTAAAAAATTTCTGGCTTTAACCCTCCCTCCAGATTAAATTTGAGTAGTTTCATATGATTGGCTGCAATGGATTCAACCAAATTTCCTAGTAGATCGGGTGAATAAGCATGTAAGTCTAGTGGATAATTATCATAACTAGCTTGAATTCCAGGATCTTGAATATATATCTTCACTGGAGCTCTCAAGCGTTTGGGTGCGCTTTTACTATATAATTCAGAGCAACTAATTAGAAAGACGTTAGTTAGAATATCTAAATATTCTTTTACTGTGTCACGCTTTATTTCCAATGTCTTAGCTACATTTGTATAGCTGGTTTTATGAGGGGAAGTTCGTACGCTCCAGAAAAAGACTTTCCGTAATTCCTCAATATTTCTACGCGGGTAAATCTGTGGGATATCCCGGAAAAGGATTAAATCGATATATGGAATTAACTGCTGTCGTGAACTTCTGATATCCTGGTCTAAATATTCAGGAAAACCTCCTTTCATTATGTACTCATTCAGTAAGGGTGTAACTATTGTTTTTATGGAATATAGATAATTCTCGGATGATTTGATGAATTCATGGAGTAAATTTAGCTGATTCTTCTCAAGGCTTTTCTTTAAACTAGTTCTGAACTTAAAATTGAATTCATCTAGCGTTGTCAAATTCAAATCCGTAGCATGACTTTTATAGCGGCAATACTCTAGGAATTTCAAAGGAAAGATTATTTGAGGTTGTACTCTCCCAACCAAGGATTCGGATGACTGTTTTAAAAGGTGCAAACTTGATGATCCAGAAATGACAAATTTAAAGGCTTTATATTTGTCGTAAAGGATTTTTAGATATAATTCCCATTCAGACATGTAGTGGACTTCATCAAGAAAAATATAGATTTTCTCCTCTGGATTTAAAGCACTTGGTGCTGAATTCAAAATCGTATTAGTGTAAACTTCAATAATCGTATCAATAGATATGTTCAATACTTTCCAAAGTGGATGTTCTAAGGTTACGAATAAGATTCTCTTAGCTGGAATTTTCTTCGTACTGATCAAATAGTTAATTAATTGAAAAATTAAGGATGTTTTCCCCACACGACGCAAACCTGTAATTGATACTATCTTTTGGTTATCTAAGTTCTCGCATAGCTTGTAAAAGTCTCTTCTATGAAACTTTTTGATTAATTCATCGGGAACTTTTTCTTTCTGCCACCATTCATTGTACTCCACTAGTTTTTGAAGAATTTGTGACTCGATCGACATCTACAACGCATCATTATTATTATTATTTTGTATCCTCTTTATATATCTGCCCCTTTAGAAGGGCGAATGTTTCACTTTTTTATCCCATCAAGAGGGCAAATATATAAAGCTCTCTACAATTCAGTAATTTCAACCTTCATTCTAGATCTTAGATGTGTTGGATTCGTGAGAGGAACGAGCCCTTAGTACGAGAGGAACAGGGTTTGGTCGCCTCTAGTTTATGGGTTATCCGGAAGGGTATTGCCCAGCAGCCACGCGATAAGAGATAAGTGCTGAATGCATCTAAGCACGAAACTCACCTCGAAAAGACG
>JAEOSP010000185.1 GCA_016840305.1 Candidatus Hodarchaeota archaeon | reverse complement strand
TATCAGTTCCATGACAAAGTCCGCAATCAGCAGCATCATCCATAGGCTTCCAATTGTGGTTAAGGGCGGAAAATCCATCAGGAACCCAGCTTACAACACCAAATCGATCTGTTGCGTTGTGTCCAGGAACAAACTGATAACCATGACAATCGGTACAACCTAATGTTGAGTGGTTACTAGGGTCAAGAAAACCTAAAGCAGATGAGTTAAGGTTTATATCGTGACATGTGCCACATAGAAGATTGACCGTTGCCGCTCGTAATTGACTACCACCAGGTCCGAAGGTTTGACTACCTGGCTCCCAAACATTTGTCCACGGACTCATTGCATTCGAGACATCACCAGCGTTTGTAGTTGCATCATGGGGATCGTGACATGTAACACAGGTGATGGTGTAATAATCATCAACAGGAATGTCACCAAGGTCCATGTAAGTACTCTGCCCAGCATAGAGCCATAGGTCATCAGCATTAAGCGAGTTTATATCACCACTAGCCAGTAGATCATCGAGAGCACCATAGTGAGCACTTCCCATTAATCCTACGTGTTGCATTCCGCCAGGTAAGTGACAGCTTGAACAAACAGTGAAACTAAGACTAAATTCTCCTGGGCTTGTGTGACAGGCCGCGCAAGATACGCCAATATCCCAAATATTACCTCCATATTGAGCTACTAAAGTAGCGTTTGTCCATATGACTTCTCCAGTAGTAGAGTTTATGAGAGTGGTGTTGGTCCATCTAGTAGTCATACAGCATTGTTGCCCTGAAGCATTAAATATCTGGTTATATGTCCAGTAATTTATTACTGGTGGGAAACTTCCTGAAGGAAGCTTGGAGTTGGGACTACGCCAAAAGTGTGTACTATTAAAAGACATTTTACTACCATTAAGGGTAATATCATTCGGATCGTATTCTCCTACGAATTGAGCGTGCCAGGTTGTGTTCCAACCGTTCACGTTATCGTCATGGCAACCTGTACCAGTACAATCTTCTGGACCCCAAGGATCAGTGATACCATCATGATTTGGGTCTGCTTCAATTTTATAACTAGGTAATAAAATTGATGTACCAAGACCTGCAGCAGCACTAGTTCCGAGGAAGACGATTGCAAACCAGTAGAACAGTACGATTCTTCGACCGCTCCAGTTGCTTTGACGGATTAATATTTCTTGTTCATCATTCATCTTTCTGCACCATTTTTACAGTCTTTTCATTGTGTTTATGCTATGAAACAATTAGAACTCTTTGTAGAAGTTCAGAATTGATTTAAGAAACACAGTTTGAAAATTTTTTCATCATGAGATTGCTTAAATTGATATTAAGCAATACTACACAGCAGATTCCTGAGAAAAACCACCTTTATAGTCGTTATGTATGTATTCAAGAATCAACTTACAATGAAGTAACCTTATCATAATTTCAGTAATTTTGGAGTTGATCCAGTCTAGAGATATATTATCTCTGAAATAAACATTTAATATTGTAGAACAGTTTTTTTGTCACGTTCGTATTGCTATTGGAAGGAAATCATTTTTCTAGAAAAAAAAATTAGTGAATAAAATTCATGCACAATTGTTTACTTTCTCGAAGTCCATAAACACGTTATTAAAAATACGTAGAAATGAGGTCAGAAAAAATAGTGAAAAGGAGAAATGGTTCACTTTTTGCGTTTTATTACTCTTTCTTTCTTTTCTTCCAAGTGATAATATTTACTGAACCAATGAGTATTATTAGCATTGGTATTAGTAGAAAACCATCTGTCCGTCTTGGTATAGTTGTTGTTGTTGTCGTAGTAGTTGTCCATGTGACACTACTTTCCTCTCCAACACCTGCAGTCGAATAAATGAGTATAAATGACGTCCAATTGTCTTCATAATCTACAGCATAGAAATATAGTATATGTGTTACCCCTGCATCATCATTTGGGAGAGATATTTCTACCTTAACAGGATCGTCATCCTCTGGAGCATCATCGACCCCAGCGTTATAGGCAGTGGTGTTACTTGTATCATTATTCCAATGATAATAGATGTATTCTGGTACGAAGTTTACACCTCCAACCATTGCTGCTGGAAAATTATCAATGAATTCTACATCAATAATAGTATCTAGTAGAACAAGGGAGTTGTTGGGGGGAGATCTGACGTCATAATCAGGAGGTAGTTCATCAGAATAAGTGTTTCCTAAACAATCGCAAGCTTCAGTACCCAGGATTTCATATATTCGATAGCCTGCAGGAATCTCGTTATCTAATTCCTCACGTTTAAAGTTCGGGCTGGAAGATTGGAATGATGGTGAGGTAATATTCATAGTAGCAGCCACTCCAATAAGGAGTAAAACAGTTATCATCGGGATTAAAAGGGTGATTCGACTTATCTTTCGGTTCAAGTTCTTTTCTCCTATTCTCATCAAAATGTATCTATGTTTTATTCAAATTCTTTTCTAGAATTAAAATTCTGTAGTTACTAGGAGGTTACTAAATACCTGTTTTTGTTAGAACCCCTTATCATCATTAATGGCGGATTTTTGGAGAACTCATTATTTCGGATTTCATTATGAATTGTGGGTTGTATCATATAATTTCAGGGGAAATATGGACAAAGTCATACTTGTAGGAGGATTTATCTATTTGAAGGATGGCTACGGTATTTTTCTTTGCAAACCTTTTATCTGTTGGTGAACCTGGATTTAATAGAAAAATACCATCGATTGTTTCTGCATTAGCTTTATGAGTGTGCCCTGAAATAATAATATCAGGCTTTTCTTCATTGAAAATCTGGATAACACGTGAACTGTGGCCTGATGATCCGCCACTTCCGTGGGTAACTCCAATTGTTAATTCTTCGAATTCAAAAATAAGTTGTTGAGGAAATTTCTCTCTCACTTCATACCAACACATATTCCCAGATACGGCTTTCAGAGGGGCTATCTCTTCTAAAGCATCAGCTACAGATAAAGATTCAAAATCTCCTGCGTGGAGTATCAAATCAACTCCGCTAAATGCAGATAAAACTCCCTGTGGCAATTTTTTCTGTCGTGTTGGGATATGCGTATCAGATATTATTCCAATTGTTTTCATTCTGTTGTAGGGGCTAAAGATTATGATATTAAAAATATACTGAACGGGGTAATTATTCAAACAGAAGTTGATGAGGTTACGGAAAAATATTCTCTATTCATTAACCAAAGATTAAGGATTTAACAACAACTGGGAATACTCGATTTTCGAATAGAGGCATACCCACATCAATGAATTCACCCTCTTTTACAGATATTTCATCCAACGAAAGTATTTCATTTTGTATTCCAGTTTCCCTTCTCATCACACTACCGACTGAATTACCAATATCTGTCGAAAAGATCATGAAAATCGGTTTGTTATTCTTAATCGAATTAGGTAGTGCTTTAACGATACCTTTAGAAAAAATAGTTAATTTTTTGTATACAGTTCGGACTGGATCATCGAATGCAAGCACAAATGGCGTGTCTCCTTCAATGATATCCACTCGTTGAAGAGCTCTTATAACCTCTAAAGCCACATAATCAACTGATAGTTTATCTCTCTGTATCTGAGGTTGGACTATAGGTAAATTCTTAATCGGAAGCATAATTTTACTTATTTCATCAGAGATAAATGTCGTAGAACCACTTACGTTAAGTGTGTGACCACTTGCTCCTATAACGGTTGCTCGGATCTTTTCTGGAGTTTCAATCTGATTAAGCTGATTCTCATTTATTGCTGTACGTATCTGGAAGCCTAGTTCCTTTCCTAGATCATTATAATCTTTATCAGTCTTTTGATAAATATATTCAGCTACTCCACCTGAAAAACTTACCGCGGGGTTGTCACTATAAGCTTCAAGGGGAAGAGTTCCAGTCATCATTAATTTTTGAGCAAATTCAGATAAATTTTGGGTTTTCAAGGTCTCTATCAGAGCACTAGCCAACTTTTTACTTAATTGAATTTTTTCCTGTTGAGATATTTTATCTCCCATTCCTTTCAATATACAACATTCATCGAGGACTAGTTGACCTGCTGGTTCTATTCGCACAATCCTATCATTGTCAAAAGCGATTAATCTTCCACCTACGTTTATACATGCTGTAGCAATTATATTTCCTTTGTCAATAACAGCAATATTTGAAGTACCTCCTCCTACATCTGTATGAATAATTTTACATTGATTTTGCTCTGAATATGTAACTGCTCCAGATCCATGTCCAGAAATAGATGACTCAAAATGAGGTCCAGCTGTGCTAGCCACAAAATTACCTGTTTTCTTAGACGCTAAAACCTGTACAATTTTTTCAGCATTTTCTTTTTTCGCTGATTCTCCAGTTATGATAACAGCTCCAGAGTCAATGTCGGAGGGGTTAATTCCTGCTTTCTTATATTCATCTAATAATGCAGGTAATAGTTTTTCAATATCAATTTCTCTACTAGAAAGTAATGGAGTGAAGATTATTTGGCTGCGGAATTTAATTATTCGTTCTGCGACAAAAAACTTCTCTGTATTAGAAGAAGGATCCCTTTTAAGAATTAGCTCACTGAAAATTAGATGGGAAGTACTGGTTCCTATATCAATTCCAACTGAATTGATACGTTTTTCTGCTACTCTGATAGTCATATACTTTAGGTCTCCCTGAATGATTTACAATAAGTAAAGTGAGAATAAGATTTAAATCGAGTAGAAAAAGGTGATAAAAAAAAGGTAACGGTGATTTTACTACCAAAAAGCCAATGTGGTGTTACAGTCATTCGTTGTAGTGAGAAAATCAAATAGGATATAATGAACGAAAATCCATCTTTTCAATTACTTATTGCCAACCACTGATCCGAACGTATTATCCTTCCGTTTTTGATGTGAACTTGTAAAGGAACATGAGGGATAGCGAGAACAACCATAGAATTTTTCACCCGTACGAGAATTTGTCCTCACAACCATTTCTCCTTCACTACATGCAGGACAGGGAAAAGTTCCTTTTCCTCTGGTTTTACTTGGCTTTTTTCTTCCTGCAGTTTTATTACTAACACGAGTTTGAGAAGATCCTGATCTTGTTTGAAATTTAAATGATTCTTTCAATAGATTTTGTAATTCAGGTATTTTTGATAATAAGTGATGATGGAGAAGAAGGTATTCTTTCCTTATTGTTTCTAGCATGTTTTCATATGAAACCTTCTTGTTTGCTACTTCATCCATCTGCAATTCAACTTGACGAGTGAACTTTGGAGTTACTAAATCAGGCCAGACTTGATCAAAAACTTTTATGATATCTTGACCAGTACTTGTGCTTTCATAGGCTGTGCCGATACGCATGATATAGTTACGTAATTCAAGTTTCTTGATAATATCGGGACGAGACGACTTAGTCCCAATTTTCATTATTTCAAGTCTTCTGATTAATGTTGCATCTCCCCATCGGCTGGGAGGTTTTGTTTTAAATGTTTCAGTTCTAACATCACGAACTTGGACAATTTGACCTTTTGTAAAAGAGAAGGTTGGAGTTTCCTTAGGCTTCTTCCAAGTCATTGCTGAAGTCCAGCCAGTAGATGTGGTTTGTTGATATTTTTGATGAAAAGGTTCATCCTTAATTTTAAGATGTACTTCTCCACGTTGCTGAATTAAATCTTCCATAAACATTCCTAAATACCATCGGACAATAAAAGCCCAGCTTTTAAGATGTAATTCAGTAATTGACTTCCCCATTTGCGGTATTTCACCTGTTGGGTGAATAGGATCATGATCCTCCGTGCCCTGTTTTCGTCCATTTGTTCTGACTTGAGTCATATCATGGATTTGAGTGAAGAATTTCTGATAAGGAACGTGTCGCTGGAGTTTGTTTAGAATTTCTTTATGGGGAAATTCTTCTTTAAACTGTCTGTTCTCAGTCCTTGGATAAGAAATATACCCGTGTTCATACAATGTGGCTAAGGTTTGCAAGGCTTGATCAGCCTTAATTTTCAATTGACGTGTGATTAAAGCTATTGCATCTGTTGTATTCATTGGTCTGGGAGGGGGAATGTTAGTTTTTCTACTCTGAAAGCTAGATATTTTCCCCAAAGTTGATTTTTGAATTATTTGGAGTATTTTTTTTACTTGTTCTTCCTTTAAAAATGGTGATGCATCGTGTTTTACTGTTGCCAAGACCTCCTTCCTACTATCATCTAACAGGTCAGCTAGAATATTATATTTATCTTGAATATTGAAAGCTGCACGTTCCAAGTCTCTTTCTACAATTAACTTTAGAGTAGGTAATTGAACGCGACCAACAGAGAGTACTAGACCGCGTTCTTTTCTAACTTTTCGTGCAGCTCCTGTTACTTCTCTTGTTCCTGCGAAACCAACCCATGCATCGATTGTTCTACGACCTTGTACAGCGAGTGCTTGATGAATAGACCAGGGTTGTAGGTTTTGAAAAGCCCTTAAAATCTCATTCTTAGTTAGAGAAGAATTCCAAATACGTTTGGTGTTGGTTCTTAATTGCTTATTCGCACGTACTGCAATTGTATAAGCTTCATATGCAATATTGTCTCCTTCACTGTCAGGATCAGTAGCAAGCCATAATTCATCATTTGAGACCGCTAATGAACGAATTGCCTTCTGAAATTCAGATTTTTCTTTTATAATCAATGCTTTTGGATTTTCAGCTATATCTATTGGCGCACATTCATTCCACCCGAAGCCCTTTCTTGTATCAATGTTCGTAATATGTCCTATTAGTGGAAGGAAGGTTAAAACATAACCTCCCCATATTCCAGTTCGGGTGTATAGTCTAGAACCAATTTTTGTCGTTCTGACAGAAGAAAACAATATATCACTAAAAGTTTTAATTTGAGAGGGTTTTTCACCAATAACAAGAACCGACTTTCCTTGTTTTGCCATTTACAAGTATCTTCCCTTAATTAATCAAATGATAATTAACCAGATTTAAAATATACGCTTAAAGCAAGAGAAAAATTTATGTAATTCGGGAGATTTTTTCCTAAATAGGAATATGTAAGATTCTTTTTACATATGAAATAAACTAAGGGATTTATATGACATTTAGAATGATAGATTTAACTCAAAGATTGTCTATCCACACACCACCATGGCCATCTTACATGCCGTTGCAGCTACAATATTTTAAAAGAATAGCTGGAGCTCACATGGGCCAAGGCGCCAACGGTCAGATTATCAAAACAAGCAATCATGTTGGAACGCATATCGATGGTGAAATACATTTTTACGCAGCTGGAAGATCAATTGGTCAAATGGAGCTGGAAGAATTCTGTGGCCAAGGTGTGGTTGTAGATATTTCGGATATAATGACGGATTATGATCTTTATTCGCCTGAAATGCTTATGAAACGTGCTGATATTCGTAAAGGTGATATTTTATTGATTAAAACTGGTTATCAGAGATATGGATGGGATCAGAAAGAATCAGATGAGCTCAGATATTTTGTTAAACATCCTGGACCAGACGCAGACTTCCCTCAATGGGCTTTGGATATGAAGTTTAAATGGATAGGTGTTGATTGTGGGAGTGCTGATCATCCTATGAATACAATTATCCGTGATTGGCACCCTAAGCCTTTTTTAGAAGCTGAAAAGAAACTTATAGAAAAATACGGAGTGAAATCATGGGATGATCTTTTCCCTCCTGATAAGTTTTACCAGATAATGCACTTAGACTTATTTCCCAAAGGTCTGATACACGCTGAGAATCTTTTGATACCTGATGATCCTCTTATCACCAATAAACGTACCTGGATTGGTTGTTTTCCTCTTCGTGGCATTGAGTTAGAATCCTCGATGTGTCGTATTGTAGCGTTCCCAGATGTACCTCTTGAATAAGGTACATCTACTTTTTCCTATTTTTATACCTAATAAAGCATAACTAAATTTGTCGGACAAGTAGTAAAAAAAAATTGTGGTGAAAACAAAAAAACAAGTTCATTATCGACATTTTCGGTATTTTCGGTGATCTCTCTCTGGTACAAGGTTAAATAGAAGAATAAACAAGCACTAGATGGGAATGCGAGCCAAAAAACAAACCACACCTCAATTGACAATCAGGATTCAGATGAAACCCCGACCTATATTCGTGGATCTGTGTACCCGAGCCAAAAACTTGTACAATTATGCAACTTATCAGGTACGACAGGAATTCTTTGATACAGGGAAGTGGTTGCAATACACAACCCTGTATCATCAAATAAAACATGAACCAGTGTACCTGGCTTTAAAAGAAATTTCAGATAGTTATCTACCACAGCAGGTCCTCAGACAGATTGAACAAAACTGGAGAAGTTATTTCAACGCGGTAAAAGCCTGGAAGAAAGATCCAAGTAAATTTCAAGGACAACCTCGTCTTCCATGTTATAAACCCAAATACAGCCTTCATATGTTAAACTTTCCCAGACCCCGCGTCCGAATCCGAGGAACAGAGGTACTCTTTGCCCGCAACCTGATGGTTCGGGGATTTCCGACGTTTCCTGTAGGAAGTCTACCGATAACAGCAGAAAACTGTACGGGTGCACGATTAGTGCCGTTTTATGATCGGTTCATAATTGAATTATTGTATAACGTGGAAGTACAAGCGTTCCCTGTCTACGCAGATCCTTCAAAGGCCATTGGCATTGATCTTGGTGTTACCAACCTCGTAACTACGTCAGACGGTTTACTCGTCAAAGGCGGGGTAGTAAAATCCATCAACCAATGGTACAATAAGCAACTAGCCTACTGTAAGTCCCTAGCAAAAAAATGCAATCAACAAGAGAGTACCAAACGAATATTATTTCTCCATCGTAAACGTGCGAATAAGATAACTAATTTCTTTCATCAAACCTCACGAATGATTATCAATCATTGTTTACAAAACAACATTACTACCCTTGTGATTGGTTATAATCCAGGATGGAAACAACATTGTAATTTAGGAAAACGTATTAATCAGTCGTTTGTGCATATTCCCTTTCATAAGCTCCTTCATATGCTAGAATATAAAGCTAAATTGGTGGGTATTACCGTTATCAATGTATCTGAGGCGTATACTTCTCAACAATGTAGTCATTGTGGAATCATTAGGAAAAGTAATCGAAAATTTCGTGGATTATATATCTGTCATTCATGCGGTCTTCGTCTGAATGCCGATCATAATGCGGCCATTAATATCAGCCATCGTTTACCTGCTGATAGTCAAGTAGTCCCTAAGGTCAGTTTAACGTCTGTTTTTACTGTCCAGCCGGATAGGGGAGCTGTGACTCCTCCCGTCGTGACTCCAATAGCTTCATAGTTTTTGTTGTCCGACAAATTTAGTCATAGATGGTAATTTAAAAAAAACATATAATAATGATCTACATACTGGAGATGTTAAATTATGGATCAAGCTGAATTTTTTAAGAAACAAATCAAATTGGAAAAAGAGATTGTTGAAGCTGCACACAATGCAGTTAAGGATCTCAAGAATAAGATGGTTAAAGAACTTATTTTAGGAATTGCTAGCGATTCCACAAAACATGCTTCACTTTTATCATCCCTTCTTGCTGGATTGGAAGGATCCAACCCTTTAATTGATGAAAAAGTTACTGATCAACTGAAAACTAATCTTGAGGAACATATTCGTTTGGAACAGCAAGCTATCGATACATACACGGAGTTATTGAAGACGATTGAAGATGAAAAAGAAATCTTGGTAATAAAATACATTCTTAGTGATGAAATTCGTCATCATACCCTTCTGAAACGAATTCACAAAATGATTGTAGAAAAAGAAACTCTAACAGAACAGGATCTATGGGATCTTACATGGAAAGATTCTATTTCGCATGGATCTCCTGGCGGATAGGTTTCATATTCAATTATTATATTTGAATAATATTTTTCTATTTTCTCTCTTTTTTTTGACAATAATTGCCATAACCAGTGAAAAAAGCAGCAGTTTCAAATGGATATATCATAATTGAAAGAAGAAACAAGAATCCAACTAATCTCAATTTGTTGTTGTCATTTAACATAATAAATATAAATTTGTGAACTTGGTTTCTTTAGTTTTTCCAGGGATATTTGTCTCTCCCGATAATTATTGGAAAAAAAACTGAAAACGAGATAAGTTTGAAACATCTCGTAATGTGAGTTGAATATGACAAATTGGACATTCTGGTTTCATCTTTACACTGGCGGAAAGATGATGCCGGTGAAATAGGTTTGTACATTGAGGACATTCGACAAGATCAGTATCTTTAGTTGTTACAACACTTTTTAGACAGATGGCACAAGTAAATCGTTGTGGACAGAAACCACAGCTTTTTTGGTTTTCTAGGATTGGATTGCCACACTTTGGACATTGGGATTGGTATGATTTCGATTGGTGGGATGAGGTTGTTCCTTGTAAGGATGTTTGGTTATAAATATCCTTAAGTCCTGAACTCCATATTTTAATAAGAGTCTGAGAAGAGGCAATATTGAAGCGTTGAGCGAACCTATTTAGTGCATCATTATATACTTGCTTATATTCTCTTTTTTCTGGTAATTCCAACAGAAATGGTAGATTGATCCATGAACAATATTCTCCTAGAAGTGGTAGAACAGCTTTTTTTATTTCTTTGCGTTTAGTTTGTAGATACATCTTCATAAAATACTTTTCTGGATCCCTGGGTGGATGTTTTATGAACCGTTTTGTAATTGCAGGCACCGTATACTTTCCTGTAATATCGAGATTAGGGTCGTTTAGAAGTCGTTCCAATGTCCCTTGCGATATTTTATCAAAATATGCTTCAAGAAAAGGTTTTTGAACAGGTGATTGCAGATTTTTAAGATAAGCAAATAATTTAATATCATTTTCTGTAGAATGTCCAGTTAATCGGTTGCTGATCTCTGTAAGAAATAAGTACCCTTCCTCTGAGTATGCCTTAGTTTCCTCTAGTGGTAGCAATTTATCTAACACTGAAAAATTACCTGATTGCATCCTTAAACGATGAATAGTCTGATTCACTAAAATTGGACGTAAGCAGTCTGTGCTTAATGTAGGAACTAACTTCTGCAGTATAACAAAGAATCTTCTATCAGATATTTCTGTCACATATTTCCCAATAAGTATTGTTAATAAATTTAAATTATGGGAGTCTATTTCAGAAAAGACTTGCAGAGTATATGAATTAATTAACAGGTCGAATAGCCGCTTAGTAAAGGTATCTAAGTCATGAATCGAAATCATTTTAGTTAGTCTAAGTAATGTTATATATACAAATTTTTCAGGATTTAATTTAATAATAGCGGCAATTAGTTCATACGTTTTGGTGTTATCAAGAATTCTGGAATCTGAGATTGATAAAAGGGAGTAGATCATCTTTCTACCCTCAGAAGAAAACTTGGGAACTATTTTTTTCGCAATATGGCTTATGTTTCCATTTGGGAGTATAGTTATAATGTCCCCCAGATAATGAATGGACTTTTCAATAGCATAAATACAGACTTGATCATATTTGGCCATTTTCTTTGGAGGAACTTTCCCAATGTACTTCCAGAACTGAATACATTCGATATCGATAATTTTTTTGATTACTCCAATAACTGGCTCTTTGCTTTTTTTTGTTTTTACCTCGAGTTGCTCTAAGAGGTAAGGTAAACTATCTTCATAACGAGAAAGTAAGATCTCTTCCCAAGGTTGAAGAAGCGTTTTACTAAATTCTATATGTGCTATTAGCTTTATAAGCTCACTCTTCGTTAGTGTACCAGCAATCTCAGCCTTTGAATATGTAATTTTCTCACCTAGCAAAGTTATTTCTTCAAAGTTCTCATGAATGTATTTTTGTAGAAAATTTCTTAGCAGTATGATAATCTTTGGTTCAATTGGATTTATTGTAATGAGAATTGGCTTGAAGAAGCCAGGATCCTGAAATAAATCAATGAAAAAGAGTAAATATGACTTCTTAACCAGATACTCACTGATTTTATTTTTTGTTTTTTCTTCAAATCCAGAGAATAGTTGTAATTGCTGTTCTTTCTTTTTATAATACTTATATTTAACCATTAAGTCTATAAGCTGCTTCCAATATTGAATTTTGTTTGATTTAATTCCTTGAATCAATATTTTTTGTAGAGTAAGATTATTACTTGTGAAATAGGTTGAAATTACACGTTCTCTGTCTTGATTAATGTAGGTTTGAAACTCTTGGGTCAAGAAATTCTGAGGAACATCAAGATCATTATCCAGGATTTTGATCAAATCAAACAGATATTCAATACCTGTTTTTGTTCCTTGTGAATCTAATTCTTTCAAAAAAGTTGATGCTAAGACGTTGAAAGGAACAAATATCAATTCTTTTAGTAATTCAAGGTCTAGATCCTTTCTATGAGATAAAATACTCTTGAAATAAGAAACAATTATATTAATGTCATTAGGTGTTTGTTTCATTGGGATAGAATTTATAAAATTTGTAATAGATAACGATTGCTCCATTAACCATCCAATGAAAATTTTTTGTGATTTTCCAGGGCAATTACTGAATCCTGTGATAAGATACGCTATTTCTTCAGATGATTTAGTAAATAATTTTAAGAATATTTCAATTTTCGACACAGGAATTGTGCTAGGAAGGTTTCTTGATTTGCATGCATCAATTAAGCGGTCATTTGAGGTGTGGTGAAATATTGGAATCACGAGTTCTGTGGGATCTTTGAGATAGAAATCAATTAGTAAATATAACACTCTTATATCTTGCTCTAACCAAAGAGAAAGCAAATCAACTAATTCAGGATATTCAGATGTTATCATCTGATAGATTTTCGACGAGAGGGAGGGTTCAATTTGGCTAATGATCTTTTTAATAATTTTAGGATTATACCTTGGCCAATACTCTGAAATTTTCACAAGAAGTTTTCCTTGATGATATGAATCTAATCTTAGAATATTTTCTAAGAATACAGAAGAATTGAACAATTGCAAGATACGGGTAAACTCATCTAGATTAAGATTATCTATGAACGTGATTATATAACTCATACTTTGGGGTAGAGATATTTCCAAACCATAAATCATCTGTTTAGGTTCATTGTTAAGACGAAAATTTTCAAAAAATGTTGCTATCGCTTTGTCAGGTGATTCTTGGAAATAATTATTGATTTTTTTCTTCCAGAGAAATGGGATTTTCCCAAAAGATGTCCTCTCTTTATCAGTATTCTCTGTAAAACTCATAGATCTCAATAATCCTACGATTATCAAGGTTCTATATTATCTGAAAAAGCTAACGATTGGAGTACAATTAGGTGGCTTATCTCCATGAGAAAAGAATGTTAGTAGAAGTAGGGCAAATCGATCAATTTTTCGATTCCAATTTTACTTCTTTACCATTTATGAATACCTTCTCAACATCACTATAGAAATCAAAAGGATTACCACTCCAAATTACGATATCAGCATCTTTTCCAGCTTCTAAGGAACCAACCTTGTTATCTATTCCTAAGATTTCTGCTGGGTTTAGTGTAACACATCTAAGAGCCTCTGTTTCTGATAATCCAGCTTTCTTAACAAGCATGGGTAGTAGAGGGAAGAAATTCATTGGAGTTAAGGAGTCTGTTTGTAAAGCAACTTTTACACCAGATCTAACTAATTTTACAACAGTATTAAATGATCTACGTTTTGTTTCTGGTTTACTTACCCACAGGAGAGTTGGACCATAAATTGCAGGAATTTTACGTTGAGCAATGAAATCAGCAATATCAGCGGAATCGGTAGCATGTATTAAAACAAGTTGAACACTAAATTCCTCCGCGATACGTATGATGGTGACGATATCATCAGCTCTATGACAATGAGCATGTATAGGAATCTCATTACGAAGCACCATAGTCAAAATATCCAATTTTAAGTCACGCTTTGGAGGAGCTGGTAAAGGCTTTTCGTCTTTTTCTGCCTGCTCCAATTTTCTGTTATAAGCCTTCCATGCTTCGATATAATTCTGAGCATCAGTGAAGGCGTTTCTTAGGAGAGCAGCAACTCCCATACGAGTCATTGGCATCCTTTTGTTCTGTTGGCCGTGGACTCTTTTGGGATTTTCACCCAAGGCAACTTTCAAGGCTGCAGGTGCTTTTACAATCATTTCATCAACGATATGAGCACCCAGAGGTTTTATGATCAAAGTTTGCCCAGAAATAACGTTACCAGACCCTGGGCCTGTGTTAATGCATGTTACACCCCCATGAAGAACTTCCTTCAGGGAAGGCTCGTCTGGATTGAATGCATCAATACCTCGAACATGAGGAGTCACAGGATCAGTCATTTCATTACCATCTGAACCAGCCCATCCACTACTACCATCAAATACCCCTTGATGACAATGAGGGTCAATATAACCAGGTACAATAAACTTTCCTTTTGCATCAATGATAATTGCATCTTGAGGAATGCTTAAATTTTCTGTACCTACTGAATGTATCTTTTCTTCATCGAAAAGAACTACTGCGTTTTCTACCAGTCCTTGTGTCGGACAAAGAATTGTTCCATTAATAATTGCTTTCATTTTTTCCACCATTTTATAATCGAAAGATATCATTCATTGCATTTTATCAACTGACCTTTTAAATTCGTTTAATAACCCGTTTAGATAATCAAATCCGGCCTGCCAAAATTCCTCTCTTCTAATATCTAGATCTAATGAATCAGCTAATTTAACAGGAAATTGAGAACCACCTGCTTCAAGAATATTCTTGAATTTAGGAATAAAAGAATCTCCTTCTTTGAGATACTTTTGGTAAAGTCCTAGAACAAATAACATACCGAATGAGTATGCATAACAGTAAAAGATACGTGGATCCAAGAAGTGAGGGATTGTTGACCAATTCCATGATTGTTCAGGTAAAAATGCAACCGCATCACCATATGCTTCTTTTGCGTGTTTATCCCAAATATCACACATATCCTGTGCTGATAAGTTTTTACCAGCTTCATGACATTCTTTTTCCCAAAAAACATACATTGTTTGACGGGAAATAGTTAAAATAGCATCTTCCAGCTGACTGGCCAGCATTTTTAGTTTCGATTCGCCATCAGGAAGACTTTTGAGCATTTTGTCAATTAGTATCTGCTCACCAAAAACAGACGCTGTCTCAGCAATCACTAGAGGCGGACTGTAATTGAATACGGTTTGTTTCTTTCCCGAAAACATATCATGAAGACCATGACCCATCTCATGTGCTAACGTACTTACAGAATCTGCTGTACCATTAAAGCTCATGTGAATGACTGGATCAAGGCTTGGATCCATACCATAACAATAAGCTCCTGTCATTTTTGTTTTACGAACCTCAGAATCAATTAAATTACGATCAAAGAAAATTTTCGCCATATTGCCAATTTCTGAATCGAATTCTTCAAAAGATTCAAGTACCATCTGCTTTGCTTCCTCCCATGAGTATTTAATATCCTTTCCTAACGGAGCGTATAGATCTGATCCTTCTATTTGATCTCCTTTTCCCATAGCCTTAGCCTTTGTCTTATAATATTCTTGAACAAGGGAGTAATTCTTCTTAATCACATTCATCATAGTTGTTACAATTTCCTCTTCAACCTCGTTCCGAATATGAGCAATTGTCATCATAGCGGGATAGTTTCGAAGTTTGATATTTTGGCTATGATTCTTCCATATATTATTGAAGCTATGAGCGATGGGAATCTGATTATCTGCATATTTCTTATAATATACTTTGAACACAGCTTTCCGAACTTCTGGCCTAGGATCACGAAATAATGGTTGGATTTCTCCGGGTGAGTAGGTTTTAACCTCTCCTTCAATTTCTACATCATATTTAAATGCAGCAGTGAATTCATTATAGAAATTCTTCCATGCTGAAGCACCAACAAGATTCTTCTGTGACAAGATTTGTTCCTCAGATTCAGAGAGGAGATAGGCTTTTTTCAATCTTTCAACTTGAATTAAATGATGGTAATTACTCAATGTAGAATCTTCAAGATAACGATTTGCTACCTCATCATCCATCTTACTAATCTCTAACCGAGCCCAAAGCAGTTTATTTGAAATCTCTACGCTTTTCTGTTGCATTCGGCTGTATAGTGCTTTAAAAGTATCATTAGTTGTTTCTTGGGAGAAAAGAAGGAAGCTATATGCCTCAGTGATTGATACTTTCCTATTTACTTCTTCCATTTGTTGTAACAGGTCGTTCAACTCTAAGCTAGAAAGATTTCCTTTCTGTATCTTCCCTTTATACTCGGTTGATAATTTTTCAGCTGTTTTTTCCGCAAATTCCAAGTCTTTTTCAATTTGAGGATCATCGCATCTTTTGTAAATGAATGATAAGTCCCATTTTGTTGTCATTTCAATCACATTCCTATTTATGAGTGTTAACCGTATGTATCGACGAAGATTTCACATCTTTATGAAATTTTGGCAATTATTGTAGTTACTCTTGATAAGCAGAAATACGTTTAATTTGTAGTTATTTTGTCTCCCGTTGAGACTAAATCTTATAAACAGTCATTTGATATCAAGTTCTATAATCCAACAGATTAGTATTAGCCTCATTTTGACTAAATTATTTGATAATTGGTAAATAGCCAACCAAATTACCTTTAAAAGTCTGAAAAGCTGGCAAATCTAATTTATAAGATAAAGAGGTACCAAAATGAAAACTCAATTACTTGATGATGAAATATTAAATGCTATGAATTTACAAAGACGTTATAATGTATTTAACAATAATATGATGTTTCTTTTTAGTGATGAAGATAAGGCATTGGCAGAGGAATTGCAAGCTGTCTGTGTGGAAAAGGATGAAGTCATAGGCGGTGTTCCAGGCCATAATAGTGCAGATATTTATGATTGGATGCCGTGGGCTGGGAAACACGGCTTAATAAACCGAACAAATGAGTATCCACATCGAGATGACTTGAAAATCGGGATGAAAGCTGAATTGATTCGAACATGGACAATGGATATTTTTAATCCCCAATTCAGTCTTGCTGCGGGTGCATCTGTTCTTGCAATTAACCCAATTGCTCATCATCATAATGAAAGGACTGGTCTAAAACAGGATTTAGTTGATTTACTGGATGGAAAGAAAATAGGGTGTATCTGTATTACAGAACCTAGTAGGGGTAGTGATGCTGTAAATATGACAGTTAAAGCTGAAAAATCAGGAGATGATATACTAATTAATGGAATCAAATGCTATAATACAAACGCCCCTGTAGCTGATATTGCGGTAGTTTACGCAGTTTATAATCCTGATGACCCCAGAGGTACAATGATTCAAGGAGTAAGTCATAAAGAATGGGATACAGGATTTAAAGCAGAACGTATCGGTATACCATCAGTTCCACAAATAAAAATAGGTAAGACAACATTTGAAGATTCTCGCATCCCAGCTGATTATATAACTGGTGATAATGGAGAAGGAATGTCAATCTTATTTGAAGGATTAGTACCTGAGAGAATTGGTATTGCTGCCTTAAATATTGGTCAATGTTGGGGTGCATTTACACTTGCTTCGATCTATTCTACACTTCGTAAGCAGTTTGGCCAGAAAATTCTTCTACATCAGAGTGTTGGTATGTCTATTTTAGCAAAGTACCACTCTCGATTAATGATTGCAACTATGGGTCTTATGAAACTAGCAGAAACGTATGATGAAAAAAAGGAAGAATTAGAAGGTATTCCCGCAACAATGAATCCTCTGGTTGCATTTGCGTCACAATTCAAAGAATATTCTTCTATCTTATATCATGAGTTAGCTTATGAATTAATGCACGCAATGGGAGGCACAGGTGTTACAGATCAGACGCTAATGCCACATTATCAAGGTGTATCAGAAATAGCTGAAGTTATCGGTGGTACTCGAAACGTGCAGTACCTGATTGGTAGTAGAGCTATTAATTCCATGATAAAAATGGCTTAATACTCCTCCTTCCCTTTTTCTTTTTTTATCATAAATTATCAGTTTAAAACGCTTTAGAATTCTTTTTTCAACTGTTTTAATAATTTCCCACTTGCGGATAATTTGTTTAGTATTCTTTATTATTATTTCGTCGCTTATATTTCATGATGGTTGTTCCATCAAAATTGTGGTGCAAACGGAGTAGCATAAATGACCTTATTTGCAGTTAAAGTGTTTGATGATTATAATAATGAAGTTGTATCAACAATTTCTGTTAATGCTGATAACTGCAATTTATCTGAGGTCCTACCCACCATTCGAAAATTAGTCGTTGATCAAAATGGAAAAAATTCTCCACAGGGATGGATATGTGGAAAATATTCTTTTGTATTTGATTATATAACCTCTAAAAGGTTATTTATTGTAGCGATTGCCAGTTTGAACACTTCTTTCGTTAAATTAGAGAAATTCCTAGAATTACTAAAAGTAGCTATGAATGAAACATTAATTGATACAGACGGAACAGTATCATCAAAGGTCTTTCAGGATACTTGTGATTCATTAGTCAGATCTGTGGATTCAACTCCAAATTTGAGTATTTCTTTACTAGGCCTTGCGAAATCAGGGAAAACTACTTTTGTTCAACAGTACATTACTGAACAAAAATTAGCTGGTTTTAATACATACGAACCTACTCGTCTTGTAAATATCGTTAATTTGGAAGGAAGCTCTGATTTAGCTCAAATTCGGTTTTATGATTTAGGAATGGCCTTTCAACAACATTGGTGGAAATTCAGCTCAGAATCGGATGGATACATCTTTTTTATTGATATGTCTGATAGCAACTCTATCAATGGATCGAAAGAGTTACTAGAAGAAATTAGGAATTTTTGGGATCTTCCATTTGTCATAGCAGCGAATAAAATGGATAATTCGGTCATAAAGAACGCACGAAGATATCTTTCTCGAAAGTTATTTGTACCTATAAGGTTGATTTATGAAGTAGAAACATCTACAGGGGTTGGTCTGAAAGCTCTTCTTCATGGTTTAATTACAAATGAAATTCAGGCCAAACAGCAATATTCAGCAGTACTTCAACGTTCCCCGGCAAAAGATGGGCACAAAGGGCACGTTTAACAATTAAAAGAAGACTCAGAGTGTATTTAATATACTTCTGAAGGTAAAGAATATAGCGATGACAGACAAAAAACTAGGGATACCAACGCCTTTACAAAGAACCCAAGGACTAGAATCAGTTGCTTCCATTACCAATGCCTTTGTTAAGTTTGATTTTCAAACAATGCTTGATCATATTGTAAAAACTTTGATAAATAGAATTCCTAATATAATGTCAGGAGGAGTTTTCTTAATTGAGGGTGATAAGGTATTACTTGTAACTGAGATAGGTGCTACTACCCAATTAAAAAATTCCGTCCAGATTCAAGAATTATTTCCAAATAAAGACAGTTTAAACGAACAAAATGAAGGTGCAGTACTAGGACTTGCAGCACAGACAGTGTTAGAGGAGAAAACAATCGTTATCAACGATATGAAGGATTTAAAAGTTTCACCCCGAGGTCAAGCTGTTGTAGATGATCTAGGGATTACTAATCTTCTTTCAATACCGATCTTTTATCAAAATATTCCCCGGGGAGTAATTCAAGTTGCTCGTAAGGGTAATAACATGTTCATTCCAGAAGAAATTGCGTTTATGGAAACCGTTGCTGATGAAATAGGTTTAGTGATTGTACAAAAGGCGGCAATGCAAAAAACATTAGAATTTCTTGATGAATATGAATTTATGGTTGACTTTTTGACTCATGACGTTTCAAGTCAAGCAATGATCCTTCATGGCTGTATGGAGGAAATCCAGTCAAACATGGATATGAAAGATGAGGAAATCGCGTTCTTTTTCGATACTGCTTTACGGAGCCTTCAGTTAATTCAAAAAATCATTGACCAAGTGAGGCTACTGTCTCGTTTGAAGCAGGTAGGTGGAGAAGAACTTGTTCCTATTAACTTATGTGATGTATTTGAAAGAGCTATTAATTCTGTGAAATCTATGTTCCCCGAGGAGAATATTTCCATAATAATTGATAATTGTGAAGATTCAGTGATAATTCATGCAACTACGATTATCGATAATTGTTTTATCAACCTTTTACAAAATTCAGTGTTAGCAGATAATCATTCAAATAAGGAAATTGAAATAAGTGTCAGAAAGAGTTCATCTAATATTGTTCGTATCGATATAAAAGATCGAGGAGAGGGAATTCCTGATAAGATAAAAGAGAAAGTTTTTCATCGTCTTTTCAGAGCAAGATCAAAGATAAAGACACAAGGTACAGGATTGGGACTTTACATTGTGAAAACTATTATTGAAACGTTTAATGGAAAAATATGGGTAGAGGATAGAGTAAAGGATGATCATACGCAAGGAGCTAAATTTATAATCGAATTACCGGTGATGAGTATCTCTGAACTGTGATATAATCAATCCTCATTTATTTTAACAAGGGTACTTCCTAATGGAACCTTAATATCTGATGCAACAAGTGCACATTTTACTATGAACAAGAAAAATATGAAATCAAGATCCTTGAGATCCTCAAAATTAGCTTGTCCTTTACTGATAACAACGTCAAAAGATCTCAGAAAAGTGATGAAGTCGGGATCACACCTATCAGGGCCAACTTCATGAAATTTAATATTAGGTATTGCATTCATTCCAATGTCTAAAGCATCGGAGAGCATTGCATCATTAATAAAAGGGTTTTTTTTAACTACAAACGTAATTTTTACTAAGGGATTCATTTTAAGAATAGTTTCGATAAATAATTTGTCAAAAACAATCTCTCCAGTATTATCAGCCAAATAAGCAATACAAAACGCGTTTTTCACACGATTATGCAAGACAGAGGAATGATCTACCGTTAAAGAGGTGTTTAATACTGTTTGAATCGTACTATCGATGTCAAAAGTCCTTAGAGCTCCAAAATCAATGATATTACCTGCAATAGATAGTTTTAACGCAGTGTCAAAGGGATTATCTGATTCATGGACTAATTGTGTTAATTTTGGATAGATGTCAAGAGCTAGCTGGTTGTATTTTGCTTTAAGTGTTGAATATGGGTCAGAACTCCCCGTAAAATTCTTAATTATCTCCTGTGTTCTTGTGGCCATAACCGTTGTACGAGTTGTCCAATCTGAGCTGATAAATTCTTTTAAAACTTCCCTAAGTATCTGTTCTTGGAGAGCTTCGTCTTCAGTAACCAATCGTGCAGCTTGTAATACCTGTCGTTGGATACATGGGACACAATCAAGGTGAATTTTCATTTTTTTCCTTCCTTAGAAGCCTAGAATCAATGCCTACAGAACAATTACATGAATTCATTCGTACTGTTTTTCATTTAAATTACATATTAGTGTTATTAACTGAGTTATTTCACGAAAATCATTTAATTTTCATAATTAAAGCGTGTTTAATTCAATTACAAGGCGTTTTATAAAGAGATGTTTAAAGAGAGCTTGAAATCAAGAATTTAATAACAATTTAAAAATATTTTAGGAAAAGCAATTTAATTAACTTACTCTCTTAAGGGTTAGAAGATGAAAAAAATTGCACTTGATGATTATAACGTAATTCTCTTAGACGATGGAGGGGTTATGAACGATAATGAACGTCGCGCTCCACAGTGGAGGGAGTTCGTTGCTCTGTACTTTTCACCCCGATACGGTGGAACAATCCAAGAGTGGAAAAATGCAAATAAACAAGTTTTCCCACCGTTTTTCGAAAGATACGAAAGGACAGCCAAAAAAAATCCTATGATAGATTATCTTTCTTATTGGAGAAAAGAACAGATAGAATGGTTGACAAATATGTTCACCTTCGTACAACTTACTCCCCCTCCTTACAATCAACGTGCTAAAATTGCACAAGAAGCATCGGAATGGATAACATCCCATGTAAGATCCGCTTATCCAGGAGTGGTTGATACAATCAAATTTCTGAAGAGTAAGAATATTAAAATCTGCACATCATCAGGAGAAGTTTCTTGGGAACTAAGAGGGTATTTGAAAGGAATGGGTGTTCTTGATTGTTTTCATAAGCTATTCGGTCCGGATATAATAAATCGAATGAAAGCTAGTACATCGTTTTACCAAAGAATTCTGGAGAATATGCAGTTACACCCTTCCGAAGTAATTACAGTGGATGATTCTTCACGTTTTTTATCCATGGCCTCCAAGCTTGGAATAACTTCAATACATGTGGATGAACATAATGAATGTAAGAAAAAATCTTGTCATTTCCATATAAGCTCACTCAGTGATATAAAACGAATAATCCTATAATAAAATCTGGAATTTGAAAAAATTGAGGGAAACGTATAAACCTTTATTGAAAAAAATCTGTTCCAAAGAGTCTTTTACAATAAATTTCATATGTTCGGGGAATATTATACGTAGTCCGTACTCAGAAATGCTATTTGAAAAATTAGTAGGGGAAGAGGATACGTTAAAAAGAAAAATTCATGTGGAATCTGGAGGGGTAGTTTACAGAAATCAAAAGATTTCAGAAGAATCGACCTTAATGTTAATGAAAGAAGGAATTCCAAGGGAGAGAATAAATCAATTCTCACCAAGATATCACCATGATTTTCCTAACATGTTTAAGGAAGCTGATTTAATTCTAGTTATGGAAAAGTCTCATCTACAATATATTCCAGGGAAGTACAAAGAAAAATCTTTCCTTTTTCTTGATTTTGCTCATGGTCAAAGGATAGGTGACGTACCTGATCCTTATTTCGACCCACCATTTGAAAGAGCCTATGATATGATAAAAGAAGCCTTGAAGAGCCTTCTTAAGCAGATTCTTCAGATTCAGAGAGAATGTTTGTAACCTTCTACGGGATCCAAAGGTGAAGATTTTATTAATAAGATTTATCCAGATTGACCTTATTAGTCGTTGAAGGGATTATAAATGGCCAACAAAAAAAATGAAAGTAAAAAACTCACTGAGTTGGAATGGCATCGTAAGATGGCCGCACAACTGTTTAATAAAACTTGGGATTTAATTGATAAGGGTGATACTCGAACATCTGATGAAATTGATGATATGATACATTCTGCTCATGCTTCCAGATATCATTGGGGTGTGGTAGTAACTTCAGGTAAATATCCGAAAACCGGACCAATGAATCTTGAGCGGGGTGACTGGCAAATTTCTCGTGTCTATGCTTTGTTGAAAAGACCAGAACCATCATTATACCATGCCAAAAGATGTCTTAGTACTTGTGAGGAATACAAAATAGGAGATTTTGATATTGCATTTGCCTATGAAGCGATGGCTCGTGCCTATGCTATAAAAGGGGGTGCGAAATCTAAAATGTTTCTAGAAAAAGCTAAAAAAGCTGGTGGAGCAATTTCTAAGGAAGATGACAAGAAATATTTCTTGAGCGAGCTTGAAACCATAAAATAAATGAAGATGGCATAAGTACAGGAATTTCAAAGTCTATAAAAAAAGGAAGAAAGCAATTTCTCATCCCTTGCGAGGTTTTATTTATGTCTCCGTTTAATAAAACGTCGAGATCCCAATAAGATACCGAATAATAATCCGAAAATGCAATATGAGCTTTATATGGTCGAAAAATTCACAATACAAGAATAGTAATTTAAATATTGATGGATTTATTTTCTGAACTATGAATACTTCACTGTTTGAAACTGAACTGATTCGTTTTAGACCATTTAAAAAAGACGATATTGATACATTGGAAGAATATCTTAATTTTCCAGAACTAATGGGAGGAAAATATCTTCCTTGGGGATTATCAGAATATCTTCCGCTGTCAAGACCTCAGATTGAAGAAGTTCACAAAAAATGGCTTGAGAAAAAGAAAGGCTTTGTGCTAGCAATCGAAGAGGTAAAATCATCCATTTTTCTAGGTCACGTTGAAATTGATTATGGGTGGGATACGCTACAACCATCAATTTCAATAACTATCACTCCCTCACAACAAAAGAAACAATTTGGAACGGCAGCATTACAGCTAGGGCTCAACTATATTTTCAATATTCTACCTGCGATGCAAGTGAATTGTTGGATATCAGAATGGAATGTAAACGGGCTAAAATTTGCTGAGAAGACTGGTGTCAAACATTGTGGTAGACTGCGCAGAGTAGGCTTCTTTCACGGTACATTTTATGATAGTCTAGTTCTTGATCTGCTAAACACTGAATGGAGGAGCACTCAATACTGGGACTCGAAGGAAGACTTGATTACTTAAGAGAAGAGAAAGAGGAGGCTCTAGAAAAGCAGAAGGATTTAAGGAATGATCTCGCGACACAAGGTTGGGGCAGAACTTTA
>JAEOSP010000184.1 GCA_016840305.1 Candidatus Hodarchaeota archaeon | reverse complement strand
GTACGTTTCCCTTATATTTCTGTAATAAGTGTTGAATTCTGGCAATATCAGAATCACTAACTTTTTTATTATTGGATAGACGAAGCGGCTCCTTTAACATATGTTCCCGTAGTCTATTTTTTTCAATAGCGAAATAATTTTTTGCCAAATTTTTGATCATGGGTAAGGTATTATCACAGAAATCCTCGTAAGACCACTCTACCCAATTGGTTGAGCTGATTTTCTCTTTTTGATCATCTATTTTTTTCTCAATTCCTAAAATTTGTCTAACACAAAAGTCAACCGGGTCATTATAGGGTGTATCTGATAAAAAATCGGGTATAGGATTAAATGTGCCCAATTCATAATGTGCTTTCAATTCGGATTGTATCACTTGTTCAATATTTCTATTGATGCGCAGGAAGATTAGTTCTGGAACTGCTTTATGTAGTGCAAAGATATTTTTATAATTTTTTATATTTTTAAAAATTAAGGGGGTACTTGTAGAGGCCCTCATATTAGAATTAAATCGAATAAATCGTTGACGTAGCAGTTTCTCATCATATTTTTCTTCAAATAGTTTGTCAATAATCTCATTTCCTTCATTGACATCGTAAAGTCCCGAAGTATGACCGTAGTAATTTTTTAGTTCATAGGAATTATATCCAAACTTATTAGTCCTATGCATAATGTGAGATGCTAAGCTCGGAAAAATTGTATGAAGATTACTTATATACACGCTTGGGATTATGCGCGTAAGTACCTGAGATATAATCGTACTCCCCGCTCTGGGCGGACTTACAATCATCAGACATGGTGGAATGGAGAATTTACTTTGTTTATTTATTTTCAAGTTTTTATAAATAATTTTGTCTAAAATATGGCTTAATGGTGATATGGCCTTAATTAATAGAGCAACATATGCTGCTTTTCGTCTTGAAATTGCTGCCCCCTTTATCCTTCTTAACTGAATTTTATAATATTTAGGCATGATACGACTCATTGGTTAAGATTTTGCGCTAACTTTTGATATCTTTATTGCTATTGGATAAAATTAAATTTTGGTAATCCCTATTTTTCTTACAAAATAGTTCTATTAAAACATTCAAATATTTGCTGGGTAGTTTCGTTGGAATATATTTTTTCTTGATATCGAAGAAGATCTCCAGTGTTCTTATTATTTGCGAAACTTCATTGCAATGCTCAATGCGTGAAATCAGATCGAAGTTCAATTCTGGATATTTTCTGCTAAAATGAGGTTTAGATAGCAGAGTTCGACCTAAATTCCACAAACCGCCCTCAGTCGGTACTACAATAATTAATTCACCGTCATCCATCATTGAGCGAAAACATTCAAGAACCACATCTTTGAGATACCAGAGATGCTCAAATGCATTGGAAGAGAAAATATATTTGAGGGAATTCTTTTTGAACGGTAAAGAAACGGCATCTCCATATATTGCTGTTACTTCAGGATAATTGCTTTTTAAAATTTCTAGTCGCTCCAGGTTTTTATCTAGACCAATATAATTTTTCTTATTTTTAAGTCTCCTCACATGAGCACCATCTCCGCAACCAATGTCTAATATTATGTCTTCTTCCTTATGTTTATTTAGATAGTCTAAACTTCTATAACTCCAGTTAGCTATTCTCCCGGCGATTGTATCCTTTTGTGTATAATATTTTATTCTATCGGCAATTATAGATTCCCATTTTTTATACATGGTACATGAATAAACAATATCTGATCGAAGTGGCTGCTGTGGTGCTAATATTAAAATTCCGGATTTAGTTTTTTTATATTTGACTCCTTTCTCCGAGACTAATTCTTCTGATAGCGAAGTTCTATCGTCAGGAGATTGTAATATTGAGAAAATTTTTTCATTCATCATATTTTCGCTTCTTCTTTTTACTTAACATTTCGAATGTATCAAACATCTTCAAAACTTATTTAATTCGCTACACGGTACTCTAAAATTAACTTAGAAATTCTACAATACTTTGAGTGATTCTTTCTAATTCCTTAATATTCAACATAGGCCAATTTGGCAAATTAATCGTGGTTTGTGCGCAGAGTTTTGAGTTGGGACAATCTTCCTCTTTCCATTTTTTAAACGCCTTCATCTCTGGTATCGAATATTCAATTAACCAACCCAGCTGGATTCCTTTCTTGCGCAGCGCCTCCAGAACATGATGACGATCTGGAACGCGCATAACATAATGCGAATAGGTTGCCCCTTCTATTAGCGGAGGGGGTACTAAATTCTCGATATTGCACAGCTGCTCAGAATAATACTCTGCGATAGCTTTTCGCCTTCTGATGATATCGCTATATTTTTGTAATTGAACCAGACCAACACGTGCTTCTATCTCGAGCATGTGCTCAAGATAGTCTAAAGGTAATTCGATCTTGACTTCATCATAATATATGGTAAGGCTATTTATGATCGATGTATTTTCCTCAAGCAAGTTTACCAGTGTATATACACGCGAAGAGAATCCCACTTTAACGGCCATGAGATATATTAATCGTCTCATCGACTTCAATTTTGAGGCGTAACTGAATGTGTGATCACGGTATGTTTTAATCCTATCATATAATGC
>JAEOSP010000183.1 GCA_016840305.1 Candidatus Hodarchaeota archaeon | reverse complement strand
CGTCTTTTCGAGGTGAGTTTCGTGCTTAGATGCATTCAGCACTTATCTCTTATCGCGTGGCTGCTGGGCAATACCCTTCCGGATAACCCATAAACTAGAGGCGACCAAACCCTGTTCCTCTCGTACTGAGGGCTCGTTCCTCTCACGAATCAAACAAGTCCTAGTAGAACATGACAAAACTGTCTAAATAAAATTAGAACTCCTCACAATCACCTTTAGAAAGTAAACGCGTTTGGATACTTTTTAACCCAACTGATTTCTCTATTTCGTTCCACTCTGTAAGGACCTCTGGTAAAATACTATCATTCAGCCCAACTAGTGTATAGACTAAGAAATCAACAATATTTTCACGATTGGGAGTACAATTTTGAATGGAATGGAGCATTTCATGAAGGACCGTTTGGAAATTTTCCCCTCTCCCCTGAACTATCCATATTTCATGTGTATCTTTTAAATAAATACCATCTAAATCAGGAATTAATGATTCAATCTTTGGTACTAAATGAGGAGCTCTTTTAGTAAATGATTTTCTGATGGGGGGAATTAGATCTGTTGAAGTACCAACTCGAATTTCAGCCGTCACTTGAACACCAAATACTTTTTCGATAAGAATTCTTCCCCGTGAAACCAACTCTAAAAGCTGATCTGAAATAACTCCCATTAAAATCCCTAAACTGAGTTAATTAAACCACCAATCAAAGATGAGAACTTTTTGGAATAATATTTGTCAATAAACGGCTTGTAGGTATCTTTTAAATATAATAACTGATCAATAATTTTCTCTGGTGATACTAGATCTATTTGTTTCGAAATTTCATAGAGATTTTGAGAAATGATCCGTTTAAGAAAAACTGAATATGCTGCTTTGACTGTTTGAGTAAACTCATCCTCACTCAATTGGTAAATCCCACGTACATCAGAAATTACAATGCCTGACTGCTGTAACTTCTTAAGAGTCGCATATACATTACTTTCACTCAATCCTGACTTGACTATTAAGTCTCTATAGGGAAGTTTCTCCCAACAAACTAAAAAGCGAAGAATCTTTTGAGCACTAGGTGTTCCTAGAGCTTTATCAAAGTAATCTTCTCTATTCGCTTTTTGAGGAGGAGTAAGTGTCATAATCTTTTCCATTTATAACGAGGAACTACCTCTTTTAAAAAGGTTTTCATATAGAATAATAAAATTCAGAATCAGGAAATATGCAAGAATATGCTTAAATCATCGGACAAAAGATCAGAAAATGCCTTAACACACGCTATTTGACTCTTTAAAGCTTTTTTCTAAGAAAATACGTGAGGACTGAACATTTCCACACTTTTTAGCTAAAAAAAGCCCTTGTGCGATTAGTGGTAGCGAATCCAATACGTCTAGAATATCAAAAAACTTACTTAGAATATTATCAAGAATCAAAGAGAAAGAGAAAGATATTTATAGAATTGTAAACAGAAGTGTATACAGAAGTGAGGGGGATAAAACAATAGAAAGTGAGATATTGAGTCAAGTACAACTAAGATTACCCCCATCACTAGTAAAAATGATTGATAAATTAGTAGCAGAAGGAAAATACAAAAACAGAAGTGATGCAATAAGAACTATGATTACTAATCAACTAGAATTTGAAAAAACAAGAGATTTTTTATCTATGCTTCAAACAAGAAGTGAAGAAGCAGAAAAACATCCAGAAACTTTAATTCCGTTTGAAGATTGAAGGATATGTCATATCAGATTCTATTACATCCAAAAGCGGATAAAACACTAAAATGCTTTGAAGAACAACTACAAAAACGCATTAAACAGAAAATCCGAGCCTTAAGAGACCAACCAAAAAGTGGAAAACAGCTAAAAGGATCAAAATTCTTTTCCCTCAGAGTAGGGGACTACCGAGTAATATAAGAAATAAAAACAAACCCCTTACGCATTATTGCTCTATTCATTGGTCATAGAAACGCGGTTTACGATAACTTTCTAAAATGGCTTTCGTAAACTGACTCCTAAAGGATTTTCTTTAATTATTTCTTAAAAAGACGAGAGGACTGAACAATTCCACTATTCTTACTAGAAATAGCCCTTGTGCGATTAGTGGCAGTGTTTTATAAAAAATGAACATGTCGGTCGCAACCTCCACGCGTTTTTCTCTTAGAAAACTGCTCTATCAACGGGATTTCTTTCACGAAAGATCCCAGCACTCGTTTACTACCTCATGGTTACCGTCGCCAGTCCCCATGTCTTGCGATGATAGCAAAGCGGATTCGTCTTTTCGAGGTGAGTTTCGTGCTTAGATGCATTCAGCACTTATCTCTTAGCGCGTGGCTGCCGGGCGATACCCTTCCAGATAACCCGTAAACTAGAGGCGACCAAACCTGTTCCTCTCGTACTAAAGGTTCGTTCCTCTCACGAATCCAACACATCTAATTAAGATAACAATGTTGAAAAAAGAAGAAAATTAATTCTAGATTAAGATTTAGTCATAGGAGGAATAAATTTTTAATACTCAGGAAAGAAAGAATAGGATATTGCGTTTCAGTTGGTATATCCTATAGTTCCTATGGGATATCACAAGAATAATGAAAAGATCTTCGTAAAAAGAAGATAGGAAAGTAGATAAATATGCTCCATCATGTCAGATCATAAAATATAGACCATCTACCTGTCAAAAGAGGTTAGAGAATTCATAATTAATTGAATTTCTTAAAATTATCCCTTCTTTAACAATTTCTTTTTGGAAATGGAAAATTATATATGTGTAAGGTAATTTAATCATGATGTTGTATTATGATAACGTTATCCTACCAATTTAGTGGGATAATATAACTCAGATGAAAAAAATATCCGAGATTGACAAGAGTTGAGAACTAAACAAGATCAACTGTATGGGGAAATTTTAAAACGAAAAATAGTTACTTTTGATGAAATTGTTGAATTTATGCAACAATTGCATCCACATCTTAAACCTAAAGTAATTAATGATGTATTTCTTTCGAACTTAATAAAACAGGAAAAAATAAAACACATTAGACGTGAATTATACCAAGGCATCCCTCTATATCAAACGAATGATAGTGTTCTTCAATTTGATAAATTCACAGTTGTAGCCAAATTTCGAAATGGTAAGGGAATAGTGACATATCATGGAGCGTTAGAGCTATTTGGGTGCGCATATAATTCTTTTTCCGAGATATTAATTGGAGTAAAATCCTATTTTTATCCCTTTAAGGTAGGAAGCATTAGCTATAAACCAACTTATCTTCCTAATCCAGAACTTGGAATCACAACATTTAGATTGAAAAAGGACGTAATTGTTCGAGTTTCCTCAAGAGAAAGAACCTTCATTGATTGTCTTAACCGTATTGATTATATTGGGGGATGGGAAGAATGCCTCAAAAGTCTTGAATCACTTGGAGGAATCGACTATTATACGCTCCTTGAATTAATAAAAGCTTTTCAAGATAAACAATTACTTCTAAGAAAAATTGGGTTTATTCTAGAAGTGTTTCGAGAGCATTCTGTCTATTATGAAGCACTTCCTATACAAGTGTTGAATGAAATCGAAAATTTGCTTTCTCCAAGTAAACTATACATAGATAGGACACTTCGACTAGAGGAAAATGTACTTAATCCACGATGGAAATTATATATTCCCCTAAATTTCATTGAGCGAAATTTACGAGGAGTCTAAGAATGAGATTCGATCCAGAACAATACTTAGAGGACACAGTGAATAAAGTCTATCGTATCTCTGATGTCCTACAGCAAATTAGTTATATCCCTTATCTACAAACACGGTTATGCTTTATCGGAGGAAGTGCATTAAATTTCATTGAATTTCCTGCAATTGAACGCCTTTCAGTCGATTTGGATTTTAATTTTCGTCAGCAAACTATGAGTAAAGAGTGGAAAAAAGACCGAGATGAAATCGATCAGTATATAAAGAGAATTTTATCTGATTTAAATTATAATAAGAGCGATATTAAGATCAATTCTAGCTATGCACTTACAAGATTTGATATAAAATTCCAAAGAAATAAGAGCTTTAAAATCGAAATTGGATTTGTCAATAGAATACCGTTTTTTCCAAAAGATAGGCTCTTGTGGTTCCAACATCCAAGAACGGATGAAAGATGTCAAATCCTGTTACCACAAAGAGAAGAACTCTTCAGCGCGAAATGTGCCGCTTTACTCTCACGAAAAACTCCCAGAGACCTTTTTGATACGGCAATAATCAGAAACCTTGAATTTGAACCTGAAATACTAAGGAAATGTATCATTCTACAAAATATGATGAGTCAGAAATATCATTTTCCAACTATGAACATTCCAGAGGTATTACAGTCAATTCGTCTAGATGATGGTCTTAGAAACGTATTGAGACGAGTACCGCCTCCTACTAGCGAATTATTTACCCAACTAAGAACCGATGCAATTGAATTCCTTACAAAGATGCAATCAACACTAACCAGAATTGAAAAACACAGCTTAAACATGTTTTTCCGAGAACAAACATATCATCCAGATTTTTTTGGGAATTTGCAACAGTTTAATCGGGATATTTCTAAGCATCCAGGTCTGTTATGGACTCTGAAAAAAATCAAAGAATGAGGACTTATATGACTCTTTAAGGTATTTTATTAGAAAAAATGAGCGGACTGCAAATTTCCTTACTTTTCATTAAAAATAGCCCTTGTGCGATTAGTGGTAGTGTGTTTTAAACACTGAACATGTCGGTCGAAAGTTCCACATGTATTTCTTTTAGAAAAATGCTCTATCAACGGGATCATCTATCCCAGCACTCGTTTACTACCTCATGGTTACTGTCGCCAGTTCCCACGTCTTTTGGTGTTAGTAAAGTAGATTTTTTTCCAAGATCTAAGACAAACAACCAGTCTGGTAAGTATAAGAGCAATTATCACAGTTAATAATTCGAAGCCAGGTGTAGCATTAACTTGTATAGAATCTGAGTCAGGATCATTTGGAATGGTATGTAATGCTATCATAAGTGCCTTTAAGTAGATTTCTACAGTTCTTTATTGGATTAGTGATAAACTAAATAAAATTAATATAACTGAAAATCCGAGTTATTTTCCAAAACTTCGCTAACAAAGTACCGACAGTAATTTACATTGGTAGGTTAAGGTCATGGTTGACCCCCAATGACAAAAACCTACCGTACAAGGCTCAGTTTAGAAGCAACTGTGCCTGAAGATCCAACCATTGAACCATTTCTTAAAGCTTCCGTAGAGTTTGAGATCTATTGTCCAAAATGCGGGCCTT
>JAEOSP010000182.1 GCA_016840305.1 Candidatus Hodarchaeota archaeon | reverse complement strand
TGGCGATTTTCAAACTCTGGTCTTCTTCAATTCCATAATATTGCTCTGATAAGCGTTTAAATATTTCTTTGTCCATTTCAGGGTCTAAAATCGTTATTAATTTTGCTAATTCTTCAAAACGCGATTTTAACAAGTTTAAATGTTTCGAAGGGTCATTAAATAAAATTAATCTAGCAGATCGCCCATAGAATGCTATTCTGTGATTTCTTTCAATAACATAAGCAACAATTTGAATAATCCCAACTTCTAGCATTTTTTTTAGATGGAAGTACAAGTTTGTATATGTTACGTTTTTCACGTCTGGAGAAGGATCATTCGAAAGTTGTTCCATTATCTCCTGAGCATTTAACGCAGATCTTGAATTTCTTAATCCTTCTTCTGAAGGAATCCCCTCACGAAGGATCCTCATAATGGCTGGTCGAATTGGAGATTTGTTGAATTTTTCAGGTAGGACGTAAAATTTAAAATGAGGAATATCTGAATAAAATGTGAATAGTATAGAGTTGAAAAATTGATCATCTTTTCTGATTATTGGAGGTTGAGTTTCTTCTTCCTTCAATGTAGTCCACCAAGAAAACCGTTCTATCCAGAATAGAATAGTGCTGATTCATAATGAAATCTTTGTTAATTAAAAATTTTACTATTATTATGCAAAAAATAATTTTTAAATCCAAATGAATGTGAAAACCGTCACTTATTGTTGCCATAGTCTCAATCCTTAAAAATGATGGCCATTCTATTGAATATAAAATGGGTTCCGTTCTAATCATAATTGAATGGTTTGAAAAATCGAATACAATTTTTTAATTCCCCCTATAGGTGAAAAAAATGTTCATAAATCGATACCTTGGAATTGACGAAATTCCAGTAAAAGCAAAGCGCTTTCTAAGATTATTCTTGATATTTCAATCACTTAGTACTTTTGTGCAAGTTTTATCAAATACGTTCTTTATTCTCTTCTCTGTTGATCATATCGGGTTTGCCCTCACAGGTGTAACTCTTTCATTCACATTTGCAGTCCAATTAATTACTGATTACCCTACAGGTTCATTAGGAGACTGGATAGGTCAAAGAAGAGTATTGGCGCTTTCTTACATTTTCTTTGGTTTAAGTTTCTACTTAATGTCCCAAGCTCGAACCTTTGAAGATTTTATGTTAATTGGAATAGTTAATGGCTTAGCTGCAGGTCAGGCATCAGGTACTATGCTAACTTGGCTAGATAATAATTATAAAATTGTAATTGGGAATGCTGATAAGGAGCGAAAGGTATATGGATATAGCAGATCAAGAGTAAATACAATGACAAGGGTAGTATCAGCATTTGCGTTTATGATTGGTGGCATTTTAGCAACTACATATACACGTGAGTTTGTTTTTGAAATTCAATCAATTATGATGATGGGACTTGTAATTATGGTTTATTTCCTTCTCAAAGACGAAAAAGTTCAAATTGATGAAGAAATCTTGGATGCTAATGGAAAACGACAGAAAAATGGCTTTTCGTCCTATTTCTATGGTGGGTTAAAGTTTTTAGTAACTAATAAACCCACATTCTTTTTAATATTTGGAACAGCGTTTTTATTCTCATCATTTGCCGTTTGGGGAAGTCTAATTCTCATACCTCTGTATTTTGGATATACGGGAACAGATAGTTTAGCATCTACATTTCGTACAATTGTATTCGTAACTGGAGTCCCTCTTTCTTTGTATACAGCAAAAATCAGCCGTAAATTCACCCATGATCACATTCCGTTGTTGACATTTGTTTTTGTACTTTTATTCTATCCTGGGTTCATGATCTTACTTTCTATCATACCCATCCAAAATGAGTTGAATCTCATTGGTTTAATCATATCTATATTTTGGTTAAATCTGTTAATTCCTACGGTTTTCGATTTAGGAGCGATTTTAAGACAAAGAATTCTTATCGATCTGGTTCCATCAGAAAATCGAAATGCAGTTTATTCCTTGACTCCCACTATAATTTCAGTATTAGGAATCTTCCTATTACCCATAGCTGGGGTTTTAGTTGAAGATTTTGGGTTAGTAGCTGGAATAGGGACGGCTTTTGCGGTAGCATTCTTAGGAGCTATATTGATCTTCTTAAGTATATATTATTACAATTCTGATATTAATAAACAAGTCCAAAAAACAGAAATATCAGTTTTTGTGCCTACTTGATGCAGGATTATGAAGAATTAATCCATTACTCGAGTGATTAGCTATAATATTCTTTAACAAATTGCACTGATTCCGTGGCCAACTGAGTGAGCGTTTCTTTATTGATATCAGAAAGCTTGTTGATGTATAAACATGATTTTCCAGTTCTGTGTTTACCAAGCTTTCCAAGAATTTCTTCATATCTGGTGAATCCTGACATTATATAGAGGGTTAAGTTTCGTTTTCTTGGCGAGAAACCAATTAAAAACCAGTCTCCTTCTCGTCCGCTCTTATATTTGTAGTGATAATCCCCGAAACCAACAATACTATCGCCCCACATTTTAGGTTCCTCTTCTGTTACCTCTTGCATTAGCCTCATAATTTCAAAACAATCTTCACGTTTTGATGGGTCTGATACATTACTTAAGAAATTTTCAACACTCTGATCATTCTTCTTCGTCTTTAATTCGGCCATTCTCATCAACACACATTATTTATGGATTAAATCAATCTGTTAAGCTGATTTGACCTATTTGTTAATTTGTTTAAGTCTTTTAGATTGCGAAAAGGTAAAAGTGCTACCCTATCAAAGATTTAACCCTGAAATTCTAAATGACAATAATTCTTCAATACGTAACACGCCCTGAATGTTAACCATTTTGAGGGTGCATTTTTTTCTTCAATCACAACCAATAAAGGATTTCTAAAAGCGTTTTGATTTACCCAATAACCTGAAGGTTTCATTGATGCAATTAAAAGCTCAATTGCCTCATTAAATTCCTTTCGATACGGAATTTCACTCATTGACAGCCAGTACAATGTCTCAAGTGCATCTGAAGTATATGACAGAGGGAATCCAAATTTTGTCCAACTCTTTTTTATTTCAGTTTTTTCAAGCTTTTCAGGATGAGTAATAATTATTTCCCTGATTTTTCTTATCTCATTGGTTTTTTTTCCTTTAATTTTCTTATGGTATTCTTTTGAACCAGTAGGTAAGTATTTGTAAATCCTATTCTCTACAATTTTACTTTCAATTATCTCTATTGCTTGTTCTGTATTTGTACTGATTAATTTAGAGTCTAATGTGGCATACATTGCTAGAACTTTTGTAAGGGCCATCTGACAATCAGGTAATAGGGTATATAACGGATCAGGAGAACACAATACCCCTTGATGATCAATAATATGATTTGTTATGAAATCAATTCCTTTTTGAGTTCTATCATCTTCAATTTTAAAATGAATCAATGAACGAATTATATTGGCTGTTAAACAGATTAATGGAAACTTTGATCCAATTTTATGTGTAAATCCTCCTCCAAGTAGCTGATATGAGAGAATTTTTAAACTCGCTTTACGAATTACTTCAACTGGATTGGCATTCAAATCAGAAAGAAAAATTAATTGCCAGTAGTCACCAGTATATTTCCTATAGGGATTTTCTGGGCTCCCCCAAGTTCCATCGGACTTAATTAAGGAAATAAGCTTATTTATGGGAGGATATGTGTTGGTTTGATGGTTTTCTTTTTTTGAGACTGGATCATTCAACAGGTATTTTTTCGTCAAATTTCTTATCGGGAAATTATTTTCCTCTAATAACCAAGTTAGAGTCTTATTTGGTATTGAAACAGACCTCATCACTTAACCTCTACCTATTATTTTCCCTTGATATTAAAAGTAATATAAAACTTCTTTCTCAGTAAACTGTTGTTATAATAACCTCTAATCTGAGTTTTTATCTACAACTTTACAATTCTAAGTTTTCATCTTCCGCTATATTTAGCTTAATAAATAAAAATGTAATACACATACATAATTATTCTTTGAAGGTGAATAAATCATATCAGTTGGAAATGTTGTATACGTAGGATTAGCAGGGATAATGATTCTGATTGAATCTAATTTTATTAAAGAACACTATTCATTAACTCGTTCGAAGTTTAAAGAGGAAAAATTCTTCTACCTTCCTTATACAACCCTAATTAATGTAGGACTTATACTCTTCGGACTTCTACTAAATGTATCAACTAATTCGATTTACTCGTGGGCAATCCTTCTTGGTATGAGCATTGGGCTTGTGGGTGATATGAATAATGTGTCAATTAATAAAAGTAAACGAACTTTTGCTAATGGCTCACTTCTATTTATAATAAGCTATCTTTGCTATGTTTTAGCATTAATCAATTCAGGTGGGGGTATAATATTTTTCGATCTTGCAATATTTGGAGTATTATTCCTTCTCTATCTATTCTGCTTACGATCCGCAGATAAAATACCCGTTTTCAAAGAATTTGGTAAGTATAAGGTTATTACAACTCTTTACCCGTTTGTTCTCATTTTCTTATTGTCTAGAGTAATAATCAATTTATTTGTGGGTACGCTTCCAATACTAAATATAGGTCTTATTACTCTTGGTGTGATATTAATATTCATTACAGACATGGAATTTTCAATGGATAAATTCGTAAGACCTCTGGATAAAATGATTGGTCCAATCCTTTATCCTATTGGCCAGCTATGTGTTGCTCTATCCACAATTCTCCTGATATAATTAAAAGGGGAGTTTCTATGATTATGGAATCGTTGTTTTGATTTTTGATGATGGTAATTTCGTCCTAGTGATTTTTAAAACTACTCCTGCTGATGTTGGATCAGGACATCTAATAAATTCCGTTGTTTTTCCTTTAGGATCAATCACTTTTTTATACGGTGTGTCTGAATAACCCCAAGGGAGTGTACCATCATACTCCAGAACACGAATCATGATATTTGCACTATCAAGAAGCCAAGAACAGATTTTAGCTTTATCTTCAGGATAGGAATATTTTTTGCCTATTTCATGGTAAGGACAGCCACTTTCAAAGATTTCAAGCTCAAATGAGTATTTACGTCGTGCCATATGCGACTCTCCCTATAAATATATTGAAAAATCCTTTGAAAATGGCTAAAAATCCCAAATGATATCCTCAAGACTGCATGAAAAAATAGAGTAAATGTGTTCATTCGTATATTATGGGAAGCTTAGAAACATGGAAAATTCATATTCGAGTTCAGAGAGATCAAAATCAGTAATAATCCCATTAAAACTAATTTTACCGATTACTGCGATTGGAACGTTTATGTCAGCGATGGATGGTTCCATAGTTAATGTTTCATTAGTAACCATAAAAGATGCTTTGAACACAAATATTGAAGGGATACGTTTAATAGTTATTGCTTACTTATTAGTTATTTCATGTTTCATCGGCATTGCAGGTATGTTAGGAGATAATTATGGACGGAAGAAAGTATTTCAACTTGGTATGGGATTATTCATGCTTGGATCCATGCTCTGTGCACTGTCATTCACCCTTGAAATGCTTGTTTTAGCTCGGATTATCCAAGCTATAGGAGGAGCAGGCCTAACAGCTAATGGACTTGCGTTGGTAATTACATACGTAGAACCTACAATTCGGGGACGTGCGATTGGACTAAACTCTTTAGTAGTTGCATCAGCTTTATCATCAGGTCCTGTTCTAGGAGGTTTTCTTTCTGAATATATTGGTTGGACAAGTATTTTCCTTCTCAATATACCCATTGGACTAATTGGTATCCTTTTGGTACATCGAC
>JAEOSP010000181.1 GCA_016840305.1 Candidatus Hodarchaeota archaeon | reverse complement strand
CTGATGCTATTGCCTTTCATTTTAATCCTTTGCAAGAATCAATACAACCTGAAGGAGATAATCACCTTTCTGGTCTCATAGAAAAATCAAAATCTCTTATTCAAGATTCAACTGTTCCTATTATTGCTAAGGAAGTAGGATCAGGTTTTAGCATCTTTGATATAAAACGGATACAAAAACTTGGCTTCAGCGGAATTGATGTTCAAGGTGTAGGGGGAACATCTTGGTCAGGTGTTGAATCGATTCGCACAAATTTAGCGAAATATAAGAAAGCGGGAGAGGTTTATTGGGATTGGGGAATCCCTACAGCGATTAGTACAATCCTTGCAACAAGATATTTCGATGGTGTAGTTATTGGGTCTGGAGGAGTCAGAACAGGATTGGATATTGCAAAATTGATAGCACTAGGAGCTAATTCTGCTGGGATGGCATTACCATTCCTTTCTGCAGTCAAAGACCAATCTATTGAAAAAATTCTTGATTTCATAGGTGAAATTGAATACCAACTTCGTATCGTGTGCTTTCTAACAGGTTCTGGCAATTTAACAGAACTTAAATCTGCTCCTTTACTTATCACAGGAAAAACTGCTGAAGTCTTGCGGATATATGGGATCAATCCCGAGACCTATTATTCAAGAGAGTAATTATCAATGTTTTCAAAAATGAATTGTCTGAAAACTATTTATCTATGAAATTACGCTGTTTCTTTTGCCCGACCAAGGATTGGGTTGTATTAAAATCTATACTAGAGAGATCCAGTAATGAATAATTCTCGATTACCTAATCTCTTAAAGTCCTAGACCCTGGAGGTCGTTTTAAATATGAGCAAACCATTCTATGTTAATTATGAGCAGCCTGAAGGGCTGGAAAATGATGCTTTGACAGTTTTAGAAACTGTTAGTGCTGATCCATCAAATATTAGAAAAGGTACTAATGAAACTACAAAGAGTGTTGAACGAGGAAACGCAAAACTTGTTTTTATTGCGCTAGATGTTGATCCACCTGAAATTGTAGCCCATATTCCCCTCTTATGCAAGGATAAAAAAATCGCATATCTTTACGTTACCAGTAAAGAGATTTTGGGAAATGCAGCGAACTTAGGTGTGAAAACAGCCAGCTGTTCAATTGTAAATGAAGGCGAGGTCAAAGCAAAAATCGATAATCTTGCTGCCCGAATTAAGGAGTTAGCTGGAATATAAGGGGCTTACTTGAATGAGTGAGGATAATATCAGCATTCCTGCTGAAGTCTTACAAATAATTGGACGCACAGGCGTTACAGGTGAAATCACACAGGTGCGGGTCAGAGTTTTAGAGGGCCGTGACCGAGGACGGATTATTGTACGTAATGTAAAAGGGCCTGTGAGAAAAGGTGATATGCTCCTATTGAGAGAAACCGAAAGAGAGGCAAGAAACCTAAAGAGGCCATAAAGAAGGAGAGATTAAGCATGGTTAGACTGTATGACTGTAGTTATTGCGCTAGAAGCATTGAGCCAGGAACTGGTATGTCTTTTGTCCGAAAGAACGGTCAATTAGTACGCTTTTGTAGTCGAAAGTGCCAACGTTCATTATTAGACTTCAAACGTGATCCACGGAAGTTCAAGTGGACGAAGAAATATGTTCCCAAAATAAAAGTGGCCAAAAAAGCTTAGACTATAACAGATTTTTAATTTTTTTTTAAAAATAAGAGAATTCGGTTCTGGTAGTGCCGAATTTCTTATAAATTTTTCTTTCTGAATCGAGATAATAGAGTTTCAATAATCCTTTTTGAAATTCACTTAAGATTCTTTATCTTCAGAAATTTCTTCTTCTGATGACTTTTCTTCTGTTTCTGGTTCTTCTTTTTTCTGGTAATCAAAAATATCTTGGAATTTTACTAATTCAAAATCTAAAAATTCATGAAGATCAGTTCCCAATGTATATTTTGAAATTGCGAGACCTTCCATGAAAATTAAGTAATTTGGAAGCGAAATTGTAATTGTTTTTGGATTTTCTGACACTTCAATGGATATATCGTCAAAATTTACTCCAGGAAAACGACGAGAAATGATCTCTTTTCGGATTTCCTCATCTTCAGTAATTTGCTCAGTTACAGTCACGTCAAATACGAGGTCTTTCCCAGCAAGTGGATGATTGAAGTCAATCCTTGTTCGGCCACCTCCAACCCATATGACTGTCCCTGTTTTTCCTGAAATTTGGACACGATTTCCAACTCGGGCGTCGAGATTTGCTTTACGAAGTCGTTTAGTAGGAACCATTTCTATTTTACTGGTGTCTCGTACTCCATAAGCATCTACTACAGGGATTTCCAATGTTTGCATTGAATTTAATTCCAATCCTACTAGTTGTCGGGCTAATCCAGGAATAAGGAATTTTTCATCACCTGCTCGGCATAGGAGTGGAGAATAACCCCTTTTTTCATCGAATATTTGCTCTGCTCGAGCCACATCTTCGAGTGTTGTATCAAATACTTTAGAATTCTCTTTTAAATGGCCGGTATAATCAATTTTAATCCAATCATTTTCTGAAATAGGCATAACTTACCCTCTGGGATATTTAATCATTAGGTTGATCTATTTTGTCAGCAGTTACTAGCTTAAGTTGATAACCATGCTGACAGGTTAATGGTTCGTCCGAAATATCAATCACTCGTAGCTTCTCACCTTCTTTTAAGAAAGATGGTTTACAATGATGGTAATAATGAGGACAATCCATTATATCACAATCTCTAGGAGTAAATGAAACTGTAGCCCCTTCCATCGCTAATTTAGCACCCGTGCTAAATTCATAGGACGATTCAAAGATTTCGACTGTTTTGACTCCCTCGTCAAAAACACTGCATACATGAATAGTATCTTTGACACTGGCTATCTCATATACTCTTCCTTTCTCTAACTTTAGACATGCTCCTCGAAGCCGACACTCAGAACATCCTTCAGTTTCCCCAAGAAAAATAAATTTCTCTCCAATTTTAGATTGCCTGATACCGAGTAAAGTGATTTTTAATGGTTTATCAGTCGTCATAAGTCAAACACTCAGAAAAAT
>JAEOSP010000180.1 GCA_016840305.1 Candidatus Hodarchaeota archaeon | reverse complement strand
AGACCCAAGTAACCACACAACATTGAGTTGTACTGATTGTCATGGTTATCAATGGGTTCCTGGACACAACACCACAGACAGATTTGGTAATGTACAGTGGGTTCCTGACGGATTTTCCGACCTTAACCACAATTGGAAACCCATGGATGATGCTGATGATTGTGGACTTTGTCATGGTGCTGATAACACAACTGTTTGGGCATCAATGCAAGACTATCAGACAAATTACGGTAATTTGACCGATATGAAAGCATCGTATGACACAAAGTTAACAGCAGCCATAGCCGCATATGATACAGCCAAAGCCGCTGAAGGTGTAGATATCGACTTACTCACCAGTGCCTACGTCCTCATTGAGGAAGCTAAAGAATTAGCACAAGGGACAACACTCTCATTCCACAACCCCGAAATTGGTGCTGCCGTAGAAGCAGAACAACTATCTCTGGCATTAACCAAACTAGATGACGCTCTTGAAGACGCTACAGAAGCTCTCCCAGAAGAAACTACAACAGAGACTCCAGTGGAGACTACAACAACAACAACAGAACCTGTAGGGGAAACTACAACGACAGAACCCGCACCAGCAATTGGACTTCTTGCTATAATGGGTATTCTAAGTGTCGTTGCACTTTTCAGAAGAAAAAGACGCTAAACTAGTCAGTTAATTCAAAATCTTAAGCAAGAACAGTTTTTTCTACTGTTCTTCAGCTTTTTTTTTCCAGTTGATAGGGGTTGAGGATATGTTAGTTCCAGTTTTTGGAGTAACCAATATCGTTAATAGATCATTACTTGCTACTTTTAAGTAAGATATTATTACTTGCTCCCCGTTTTCCAAAGAATTATCCTTTACCTAAAATAATTGCATTAAACAAATAAACTCAAAAATTTCGCACCATTTTACAAAGCCAATGCCCAAAATAAATAAAGAGATGGACCAATCAATTATTCAAATTGCAAATTCCCGTCCTAACGTAAAAAACCAGCTAATATATTCGTTTCTAACATTATTACTAGTAATGACATTGTTACCAAGTTTCTCATCATTTTCTCCTACTAACAAATCTAACAGTTTTGAGGGTATTCAAAGAGCATTAGAAGTTCCTGATATCAACCTTAGTGAGGAACCTATTACAAGTCTTAAATTAGAGAGTCAATCTCAAGAGAACAATCCTGAATTGATTTTTCCTACATTCCTTTACAATTCCATTGAAATAGCTAATCTTATGATTCAGAATCTGTTTGATAATGATTCTAATACATTTTATTTTTCAATCGATGAAGAATGGCAACAAACAAGCATCAATCCTGGAAAACGGACATTCGATAATGCTCAAGCAATTTTAGCCTTATTAAAACTTGCTGATGCAGTAATCAATGACACAGAAAGAAATTTTGCTTTAGAGATGGCTAATAAGACAAGTAATGGGTTAGTATCAACTTTTTGGGATAATGATTTTGGTGGCTATTTTATTAGTGATGCAGATCATTATAAAAAACCAGGTAATCAAGGGAAAGCCATTCAAGCTTTTGTAGCTCTTTATGAGAAAACAGGTAACCCTGCTTATCGGGATTTAGCAATCGATGCATTTAACTTTGTTGATTCAACAGCATGGAATGACACCATAGGATATTACAGATATATAACCTCTCACACTGGATTGCAGTTATTAGTGAATCCTTATGATGGAGATCCTTTTGAACCAGAATCTCTCCGAGTTGATCACAATGCCATAATGGGAAATGCCCTACTTGATCTTCATCGAATGGAATCAAATGAAACATACCTGACAAAAGCTATTCAAATTTATGACATCATGAACACCACATGTCGGAACAATGTGACTTATCTTTATCATTCTGGAATAAACAGTAAGCAAGAAATTGTTCTCCCAGAATCAACGGATATCTTCATTAATTCTCTTGTTCTGGAATTTCTTGCAAAACTCTATAATGCAACAGAAGATACAACGTATTATGATGATTTCTTTCCATTACTCAATTCAGTTTTGCTTCATTTCTGGGATAATAATAACGGGGGATTTATCGCTACTTCTTCTACAATTAATTCTACTTTCGACGATACAATGAAATTTACAGAAAGACAGTTTTACGGCCTTAGAGCTCTTGATGAAGCATATAAGCTTACTAATAGTCTCTTATATTATAATTTTATTCTAGATACAATTGAAGTACTTAATGATAATCTTTATGATCAAATAAATGGTGGATATTATCAATTATCAAACCCTGATGGAACTCAAAGTGGAATTCCTTCTTGGAGGAAGAAATCAACGGTTACCCAGTCGTTAGCTATTTTTTCCTTGTCAAACCTTTGGTTGTACACCAAACCGAGTGCACTTAACGTTCTTTGGTCACCATCCACCCCTCTTCCCGATGATGAAGTAACTTTTTTAATTGCTGCGTTTGATTCAGCTGGTATATCATCAGTTTTTCTTAATTATTCCATAAATGGAGAGGCTTATGAATTATTAGAAATGGTTCCCCATTCTGTTGGCAATATGTACAATGTTACTTTAGACCCACCACATCCAGATGGTACAACCATTAGCTTCAATATCATAATCAATAATACCTTAAATGTTCAAGCTATTCGTGGGCAGTATTCTTTCCTCTGGCAGTCAGATAGATGGTCTCCTGATGTTGAATTGCTTGGAATCTTACCTGGAAATGAAATACCCGTAAATGAAGAATTTTCTATTTTTGTAAGCGCTCAAGATGTTCCTTCTCAAGGTATTGTCAAACGTATTAGAATCCACTATAGCCTCCCACCCAATAACGAAGAATCTCTCCTTTTAGAGCAGATAGATACTCATATCTGGAAAATAACCTTTCCTGATGGTCTTCCAAAACCTGGTATCTATTCTTATTATTTCGAATCATGGGATTTTTATTTAAATCCTGGTTTTAGCCATGTCAACAAGTTTGCTATTTTAGGTGTACCAGTAGTACCAGATTTCTCAGCAGTTCTAGGAATACTGTTTTTCTTTGGTGCTATTGTACCATTAGGACTTTATACCTATGTTGAATATAAGAAAAAGAGCGCTCGTAAGACATTAAAGGGAATACGAAGGGTAAACAATCATCAAAGGACCAGACAGCTAAGAAAACGCGGAACAAAAAGGACTTAAAAGATATAGGAGAATTAAAAATGAATTGCATTGGTTTTGGAATAGATTTAGGAACGATAATACTACTGATATCTGTTATAGCATTTTTACTTGATGCCTTTCTACTATTAGCGGGTAAGTTTATAGAAAAATGGGAAATTTATTCGGAGATGAGTCTCTCCACTGGTTTTGCAGCCCTTCTCATCTCTTTCTTCTATTTCGTGCTTTCAATTCTAAATGCAGATTACAACTTTTTTTACGTAAGTGAATATGTGAACAATAGTATGGATTTTTTCTTACGGTTGTCAACCGTCTGGAGTAGTCAACCTGGGAGCTTTTTGTTTTGGGCATTTCTACTTGGTACAAGCTATTTCATTTTTAGGATGCTTTTTAGAGATTATGCACACGAAAAAATTATTTGGCGTGCTTTTGTTCTAGCAGGTTTACAAGCAGCTCTTCTTGGGTTTTTAGCACTGGTGAATGATCCATTTAAGATAAACGTTGAAGTACCAGCCGATGGCCTTGGACTAAATCCTTTATTAATGAATATCTGGAATGTTATCCATCCACCTATTATTTTCATAAGCTATGCACTTTGTCTACTTCCCATGGTTATTGCTATTGCGAGAATTTCTGCACTTAAGGATGGAAAAGTCCCCGATTTTGAAGGTAAAAAGAAACTTGATGATCTTTTTGAATTCACAGCTTCCTTGGCTTGGCTTGGTTTAAGCGCAGGTATCATCATTGGTGCGTATTGGGCTTATGTAACGCTCGGATGGGGTGGTTTTTGGGCATGGGATCCTGTGGAAACGGGTTCTTTAGTACCATGGCTCTTTTTAACACTTTATTTTCACGGAAAACCTTTCTTCAAGAGAGAATACCTTAGCAATTATCTTGTAAGCATGGGTTATGTTAGTACTTTGTTTGTGACATATTTAACTAGGAGTGGTATAGTCCAAAGTGTTCATGCATATATTCCTCAGGGTGCTCTAGAATCAGTTCTATCTATTATTATACCAGATGATTCCTTCCTAATGAGCATAATCCTAAGAATTATCCCTACAGAGAAGCTTTTTATTCTTTTTGGTGCTATCTTGGCCATGGTTGTTCTCCCTCTTTTCTTAGGATTTAAAAATAGAGAAATTCTTAAGATTCCCATTACGCTCAAAAGGAAGGACTTTCAGGTTTCCAAATATCGTACGACCTCATTGAAAATATCCTTTATTTCAGGTCTTATTGCAACTTCTCTGATCATATTTGGATTAGTATTTCCCATTATTTATGATGTGATAGGATACTTAATCACTCTAAGTCCTGACGGCTTCAACTCTGTTTGGTGGCTGAACTTAGGTTTTCCCATAAATATGCCCGTAGGTGAATTATTCTATAATACAGTGATAGCTGTTTTTGGAGGAGTTATGCTACTGGCCCAATTCTTCTGTACATTTTATCCACGTATAGATGTTAATCGTAAATTCCAATTACTAATCGGAGGTGTTGTTGCAGGAACTCTATTCGCAATAGGTGGTATTCTTTTTCGTAATGGAGATCTACCATCACTATTAGGTCCAAATAACCCTATTTTAACATTTTTTGGGAATTTTTGGACTTCTAGTGATAAGGCCAATTTTATTCTACCTCTCCTATTTTTAGGAATTTTTGGATTGATTGTGGAATTTGTGAATGTAACTATGAAAGAAGAGAAAAACCTCTTGAGGAAATCATCTCAGACTATGTTACATCTCTCTATCTTACTAATTCTTGTTGGTGCATTATTTGCTGGAAACATGTCAAGTACAACCACTATAGTAGTTGATCATACAACAAGAGATAGTGATATTTCTGGTACCACATTGCAAATCACGATTCTAGGAATGGTCAAAACACGACCTGAATCTGGTTT
>JAEOSP010000179.1 GCA_016840305.1 Candidatus Hodarchaeota archaeon | reverse complement strand
AGAAATCATCGAAACACCAGCTCAACTCTTCAGACGGGTAGCAAAAGCAATTGCTGAGAATGAAACACAATATGGACAGGATCCAATAGAGTATGAGAAGATATTCTATGAAATGATGACAAAATTAGAATTTTTACCAAATAGTCCAACATTGATGAATGCTGGCACAAAAATCAATCAATTATCAGCTTGCTTCGTGCTTCCAGTGGAGGATGACATGGATTCTATCTTCCAAGCCATTAAAAACGCTGCTATTATTCATAAATCAGGAGGAGGAACAGGTTTTGCCTTCTCAAGACTCAGACCAACAAATGATAAGGTTAAAACAACAGGAGGTGTTGCCAGCGGCCCGATTTCCTTTATGACCGTTTTTAATTCAGCAACTGAGATCATAAAACAAGGGGGTCGTCGTCGTGGGGCTAATATGGGTGTGTTAAGAGTTGATCACCCTGATATATTGGATTTTATTGAATGTAAACAAGATATCAAGACTTTAAATAATTTCAACATATCTGTGGGAATTACAGAAAAATTTATGGAAGCAGTGCTCTCGAATTCGGATTATTCCTTGATTAATCCTAGGAATGGCGAAGAAGTAGAAAAAATAAACGCTCAGGTTGTATTTGAAAACATAATCAAAATGGCGCATCAGTCTGGTGAACCTGGAATAATATTCCTAGATAGGATCAATGCTGAAAATCCGACCCCACATATCGCTGAAATAGAAGCGACTAATCCTTGCGGCGAGCAGCCTCTACTCCCATATGAATCGTGCAATTTAGGATCAATCAATCTCTCAAAAATGGTTAAAACTGATTCAGAAGTTTCTAGTCCTTTTACAATTGATTATGAAAAGCTAGAAAAAACTACCCAACTAGCAGTACGTTTTTTAGATAATGTTATTGATATATCGACTTTTCCACTAGTTGAAATCGAGGAGATGACAAAATCCAATCGAAAAATTGGATTGGGTATTATGGGATTTGCTGATCTTCTTATAAAACTTGGAATCCCCTATAATTCTAGTGAGGGTACTGCATTAGCAAGTAAGATTATGCGGTTTATTCATACTGTTGCTATTCAGGCTTCTCAAAGTTTAGCAAAAGAACGTGGATCCTTTCCAAACTTTGAGGGGAGTAAGTTATCTGAAAAATATCCGATGATGAGGAATGCCACTTTAACTACTATTGCACCAACTGGAACAATATCAATCATAGCTGGATGCTCGAGTGGAATAGAACCTCTTTTCATGCTTACTTATGAAAGACGTGTGCTTGATGATGATATACTTGTTGAGGGATATCCGTTTTTCGTAAAAACAATGCAAGACATGGGGATTTATTCTAAAACACTAATGGAAAAAGTCTCAAAAACTGGTTCAATAGCTGATATTGAAGAAATTCCTGAAAATATTAAAGAGATATTTGTTACATCTCATGATATATCACCAGAGGCACATGTTAAAATGCAAGCAGCATTTCAAATATCAGGGGTCGATAATGCTGTGAGTAAAACAATTAATTTCCCAAATGAGGCTGAGGAATCTGATATTCATGAAGCTTATCTTTTAGCGTACAAATTAGGATGTAAAGGGCTTACTGTGTATCGCTCAGGATCTCGTACTTATGATGTTCTGTCTGTAAAAGGCACAAACCAGGAGGAGCAAGTAAAAGAAGAAACAACTAAGGCAAAAACTCCTCGATATCGTCCCAACATAACTCAAGGCATAACAGAGCGAGTACGTGTTGGATGTGGAACAAACCTCTTTATTACAATCAATGAAGATGAAGAAGGGCTAACTGAGCTGTTTTTATCCTTGGGAAAATCAGGTGGTTGTGTAGCTTCACATATCGAAGCGATGGGGAGGTTAATTTCGCTTACATTGCGTAGTCGAATTGATCCTGATGAAATTATTCTCCAATTGAAAGCTATTAGGTGTCCCTCACCCACTTTTGGTCCAGAAGGACCAATTCTTTCCTGTGCTGATGCGGTGGCTAAATCTGTTGAACGCTTCCTTAAACGATACAGTCAGAACGGAAATGGTAAAGAAAGTGCTTTTATTGATGAATCTACGGAAAAAAATATCTATGAGCCTGAAACACTTCACCTTACACATACAACCTCTGGTTTACGACCAGAATGTCCTGAATGTGGAAATATCGTAGAACATAGTGAAGGCTGTATGCTCTGTCGAGTTTGTGGATATTCCAAATGTGGATAATGAGATAACTGCAAATTTCAGAAATAAAATATAGTTTGTGTGACTAAGTAACTATTTACTTTAAAATTTCGATGATAATTCAATTTCTTTAGCCATTAGCTAAAATAAAACCTAATGATTCGAATATTAATCCAACGACTAGTTCTAACGGTCAATTATTGGATTCTAAGAACAATTTTTTTTTACAGTGTTACCAAATGAATACATAAATTAATGGTATTGTTAGACTGCTTACATGCTAGTCCTTCTTTACGAATCAATAAGAAGTATTAACGGAAAAAATACTGAAAACTTAAAGTAATGGTTATTGAGGAATCAATAATGAAGAATGATTGTGGATTTGCCTTAAAATCTTTTAAAATCATCTTTAGCAATCCACACTCTGGAAGGTAACTAAAAATGAAATGGACCGATACTGAAGCACCAAAAGCTGCGATGGCAACATTAAATCGTGTTTCAGGGGTCACTCTTTGGGAAGAGATGATCCGAGATCGGCGAGACTTCTGCTTGACTAAGTGTCAAAATAATAAAGTAGTCAATATGCTTCGTCCAAAGTGCACTGATCGTCGCTATTTAGATGTCTTATTACTTAAGCGTGAGTCGAAAAAGAACATGCCGATGTTTTGTTATTCACAGCGGATAAAAGGTTTATTACGTGCATTTCAAGAAGGTGAAGATTTACTTCCTGACGTTTATGTTTATTTAGACGATTATTGGAAAATTATTCACGAAAAACAGGGAAAACCATTACGTACAGCCTCCGATTTTCTTAAGAGGACATTGATCAAGGGAAAAGAAGTACTACCAATGGGTAATATTGATCAACTCATTGAAACTCACTTTTTAAGAGATCAAATCTTTTGTTTATGGCCAAAATTAGATTTATGTCTAGTTAATGCACAAGAAACAAGTATTCATAGCATTAGAATGCTTCGTTCTGTTGTTGAGACTCTTTCCGAATCCTATGGATTAAATGTTGAGATGGAGATAGATGGAAATTATATTGAACTTAGATTCAATAATCTGAAACTTCAAGAATCTGAGATTGTTGAGTCAAAATTAGAAAAATCTCCAGCCTTCACAGGCTTCTCGAATACAGAAATATGGGCTGAGATCCATTTACCCTCTGAGATTGAGGAAGATGGAATTGATTTTAAAGTTAAGGATCTACATTTAATCTTCAAAACCGTTGTTGATATAACAGGCCTAGAAAACGAACATTTGAGCCTTGAGGAGTCATCTGAACCAGTACTTACCTCAAATGATATCTCACTTGAAAAGAGCAAAAAAGCAAAAGTATTGAAATAAAATTTCATCAGCTTAGGCTTATTTTAAAAAAGAATTACCCATATTATTGAACAAAGTGATCGAATTTCTGATTTGAATTTAGAAGTAACCTATAGAAAATTATAAGTCTCTGCAATTCGCCTTAATTGTTGGATAGATAAACAGTTTTTTAATAGTGGAGAGTCTAGTCAACGCAAGATTATGATTATTAGTATTAGATGGCGTTTAAATGCATATAGTAAATCATCATGCCTTTCTTCCAAAAAGTTGGTTACAATGTTCTCAATTCAAGCAAAAGATGGCTTAGGACGACTGGGTACAATTTTCACTCCTCATGGGAAAATCAATACTCCCGTATTATTACCAGTTATCAATCCAAACCGCCAAGAAATCCCTCCAGATGAATTAGTTAACTGTGGGGCACAAGCTTTCATTACGAATGCCTATTTATTGTATCGGGATATCAAAAACCGAGAAAAAGCATTAAAATTTGGTTTACATGATTATATTGGACATCAGGGTCCTATCATGACTGATTCAGGTGCTTTTCAACTTATGGAGTATGGGAAAGTCTCTGTATCAAATTCCGAGATTACTCAATTTCAAGAACAGATATACAGTGATATTGGAGTTTTCCTAGATATTCCAACAAAGGAAGGAAAATTTCAAGAAGTTGAAACTGCCCTTAAGGAAACTTTAGTGAGAGCTGATGATCATATTCGTGAACGTAACCCTGAAACAAAAACCTTGTGGGCTGGACCAATACAAGGAGGGGAATTCTTAGATCTAGTTGAGTACTCATGTAATGAAATGGCATCAAAGAATTTTGATATTCATCCACTTGGATCAGTTGTTCCCTACCTTGAACGATACGATTTTGAAACCGTTATCAAAATGATTTTAGTTGCCAAAAAGCGTCTCCCCTTGAATAGGCCAATTCATCTTTTTGGCGCTGGTCACCCAATGTTCTTTGCAATTTCCATATTTCTTGGGGTGGATATATTTGACTCTGCAGCTTATTTTTTGTATGCAAAAAAGGGTCGATATTTAACTGTTTTTGGAACACACTATCTCGATGATTTAAGATACTTACCTTGTTCATGTAATGTTTGTCAATCATATACCGTAGAGAATTTTAAAAAACTAAATAAACGAACACGTACGATTCTGTTGGCCAAACACAATCTTTTCGTTAGTTTTGAGGAGATAAAAAGAATTAAACAAGCAATTGTTGAGGGTAGATTATATGAATTAACCCTTTCAAGGGCAATGAATCATCCAGCATTAGCAAAAACTATTCCCCTTCTTTTTGGGAGAGAAACATCAGCTTTCATTGAGAAATTTACCCCTATATCATCATCACGAGCTACATTATTCTCTCATCCAAGCCTAAAAGATCATCCTCTAATATTAAGGTACAAACAGAGATTAATTGAGAGATTTCATTATTGGAGTCCAAGATTGGTGATAACAAATGATTTTCATAAAATGCGTTCTACCGCGTTTTATCAAGTTTTAAAATTATCCCCATTATTTGGTGTTATTCCTGATGAACTAAAAGGTGTTTTTCCGCTTGTACAGCACGAAAGAATTCCAATGATATTTTCTGATGCAGATATTAGTTATATTCTGGAATTCATGAACAAATTTTCCAGTAAATTTCAAACAATAGAAGTTCATCCAAATTTGTCTCTGGATACATCATTAGCAGAGAAATTTAACTCTTTTGAAGTATTCGCGAAGGATAAATTAGCAGATAAGCTTTCCGATTTAGAAATACTTAATGCGATATTAAACTATCAATTTGGAAAGGGTACACATCAATTAATAGCAAATGAAGATGTTAGGATAAAAAGATCTAGGAAAACAGGTATTATACGACAGTTTTTTATTGATGAGAAAATGTCTGGAACAATTCGGCCATCTGATTTTATGATTGTGCCTACCAAAGAGTTTGCAGAATTATTATGTAGATTATTACCAAAAAATCGATTGAGGGTGATTGCATCAAAGGATAGCATACCTTTCATAATTCAAAACAAAGATTTACTTGCAAAATTCGTTGAAAAAGTGGATTCTGATATAAAATCAGGAGAAGAAGTATTCATAACAGATCAGGATGGAAATTTTCTTAATTCAGGAAGAGCTATCCTTTCTGCTGCAGAAATGTTGGATTTTAAACATGGAGTAGCTGTGCGAATGAGAAAATAGATCCAAATTTTCCTAAGTATTAATAATCGTTCATTTAGATTCTTCCTAAGAAAGATCTATTGATCCTGATTGATCTTTTCTTTCATCGTATGGACTTTTATACCTATAACCTGAAAAAATTCTAGCGAAGGAATGAATTGTGGGACACAAATCTAGAAGAAAAAATTTACTCGAAATATCCGATCAACCTGAATTATGGATCTTTAGCAATTTACTCGCTGAAAAATGGATAAACAAGGAAGATTTGGAGAATTCACTATATCAGAGGCAAGTGACGATGCCAATATCCTTACCATCTGGAACAGCGATATTCAAAATTGAGTCTAATGGAACACAGGGGGAAATTATATCTGTTTCAATAGCTCATCTATCAGAAATTCATCTATTTCAATTGATTGCCCCTTCACGTAAAGAGGCTTTTCAAGAAGCGGTTTTAAACCATATTCAAAATATATATTCCGAAACTTTTGATTTCTATAGTTATCTTCGTCCCTATTACTTGCCTAAAATGCGTGAATTTGGAATTCTAAGAACTCTTGGTGATGAAATTCTAGTGAAAGATTTAGCGGATTACGGTGTTAAATCGCGGATACTTCAAAGAATTTCTGATCCTATTCAGGGTTATGAGGTTCCTCAGTATTGGCGTGCAAATAAAAGATTAGAAAGTCGAAAATCACTTGATCAAACAGATAAAGTACTAATTAATAAGCTCCGTTCTACTATTTGTGACCGACTAGCCAAACACGCTGTAATCGAAGGATTACGATGTTCTATAATAGCCTTGAAGCACTATGCTGATCTTTTGGATACAATGACATCGGAAAAAAAGATTGCCCATACTGACGAATATTTATCTCTTGCAGATGGATTATATGAATTGGGAGAATTTCAAGATTCAGCGATTTTTTATTCAAAATGCCTTTCTCAGGCTAATTATGAAAATAAAACCGATTCCGTAAGTAATGAGATACTAACATCTCTAAAATCATCTATTGAACATTTAGAACCTCAAGAATTTCTCGAATACGCTCTATTTGCTGCAGAAGTCGCACGTAGACAGGATGAATCTTAGCCTAAGATTTTTTCAAAAATATTAATTTCTTCCAACTTTGAGCCGAAGAAGATTTCTGCATATTTACAGCCTACTAAAGAGCCAAAATATTGTCCCATTCCTTCAATCCAGTCAATTATTGGTGGATTATACGAAGAATGAGCTTTGAATTGAGATCGGTACTCTAATAAAGCGTTTTTTTTCTTTTCAAATTGATTTGTAACATCTACAGTGAATTGAAAGGGTTGAGAGTTCAACATGAGCTCGCGAGCTGTAAAGTAGTAAAAAATACGTTCAATTCGCCAAGGTGCTAACCCATCCAAGCGCTTTTCCCATTTTGACAGGCGACTATAACAAACAGCTGCATCAAAAATCAACTGGCTTTGGTAGTGATCTGGTGAAGCTCGAGGCGTCATTCCCTGCATACCAATGACAATTTTAGGTTTCATTTTACGAAATTCTTTAGCTAATGTCATTCTCGCCTCTATACTGTCCAGAAGTTCACGATTAGGTAGATTAAGGGTCACCCTTTCAATCCCGAGTACTTTTGCTGCATTTTTTGCTTCATCAATTCGGATTTGAGGATCATCATTAAATGGCGTAGGTTCTCCATTTGTTAAATCAATAATTGCAATTTGATAACCCATCTCAGATAATAAAGCAAGAGTACCACCACAACCAATTTCCGCATCATCTGGATGAGGGGAAACAGCAATTAAATCAAATGTTTTTTTCATCTTAAATTCTCCATTAACTTATAGAATGAGGATGTAACGTCAAATCATAGAAATTCAATAGATATATACTCCAATTTGACAGCTCATTCAATCCGAAAATCTTCAATTATGCGAGAAATGATCTAAATCAATGAAATATATTCCAATTATATAAATAGTAGAGATGTAATTCTGAAATGTGGGAAGTAACTTAGATATTATCAGTCATCCAATGAAAAAACCCACTCCAGATTTAGCAACATCTTTTAAGTTAAAGGAATATATGGAAATAGACAGACTGGTGTGATATTCTTTGAGATTTCTCCCAAAATCTCAATGATATACCGTTCTAAGTAGTTCTTAGACATCATTTCAAAGTAAAAATCCTCGAGGAAGGTTCATTGAGTCAAAACGAAGAGCTGGTTTTTGAAGAATCACAACAAGGTATCAAAATAGTATTTTGGGGACCAACTATGGCAGGGAAAACAACCGCGTTAAGTCTGTTTCATGCCATCAAGAAAAAGGAAGATCCTGAAAGTGTTTATAATTTCTTGAAGCTGGAAGATAAGCAAACAGAAAGAACTATCGGTTTTGATCAAGCTACGTTTGGTTTAGGAGGAGGCCCCGGAAAGGGTTTCAAATATCATCTTTTTACAACCCCTGGCCAAGATAGATTCAGATCCATGAGGAAAATTGTAATTAATGGTGTACAAGGACTAATTGTAGTAATAGATTCTGAGAAGGCACGATGGGAGGAAAATCGAAGTAGTCTCACAGAATTATTTGAAATTTTAGGTGCTAAAATCTATGCTGGAGAGGTGAAGATAGCAATTATGCTTAACAAAATGGATCTTCCTTCTGACACCAGAATAAGTGCTGCAGATGTAGGAAAACTGATGATAGAATCTGGAGTTTCTGACAAGTTACGAGACACATTCGCAAGTACTTTTGAAGTAAGTTGTTTGAATGCTCTAAACTCGTTACGTGAAACATGGAGTCAGGGAGAATGGAATCCTAAACAGAGACCCCAAGCAGTACAAAGAATTATTCAGCCTATCCAAATGGTTATTAGAGATATTCTGATCTCAGAACTTCAAAAACGCTGAAAATCGAACTATAAAACTGAAGCTTCTGTATTATTGTCATTAATAATTGTTCCTTCTAAAATATATTTCTTACGCCTCATTTCTATGAAAAATTTGCTTAAAACCAATTAAACCTTTATTTCGCCGATTTTTGATTAATTTTTCCCTAATTACACAATTTTATAAAGACCATAGTCTTAACAGATTACCTCGGTGTAGATATGAAATTTTATGCTGTTTTACTAGTAATTATTGTGTTTCTTTCAGGTTTTCCGTTTATTATGGAAAACAAATCCTCAGAAATACCACTCAACGAATTGGTTCAATAATCAGTTCAACCAATCCTTGATAGAACCATACGTGTCGCAGTTTATTTTGAAGCGAACACTTCTGTTCCAGAATATGCTTATGCGGTAGATCTAACAAACATCTATTCAGAAGTAGTAACATTACTTGAAAGTGCAGGCCATGAGGTAACTTTACTCACTGTAACGAATATTCTCGATCATGAGTTGACAACTATTAATTATGATGTCTTCATACTGATTAACAACCTCCCCCGTGAGAATATTGCGCCTTTAGTTAAAGATTTTTGGTTAGGAGGAGGTGGCGTACTTAGTTTCAACTCTGGTTTAAGTTTTCTATATTATTACGGTCTTCTAGGACCCGAGCTAGAAGGTTCACATCATTATGGTAATTATTGGATATATCATTCAACTGATATTATGAATATTTCTTCTCGACATCCATTAACACAGGATTACCAAATTAATGACTTAATTTCTGAACGTTCCAATAATTGGGTAACATATTGGATTCCATACTGGGAAACATACAATTCAGCTGTGGAATCTGATCTTTCATTCCTAATGAATAATATTACACATCCTACTTATGGATACGGACTTGCCATGGATTCTGATTATAGAGGTGGAAAGGTCGTCCAATTACCTGGGGATGGAAGTTCTATCCCCTCTGATTTTGAAAGTATTATAATCAATGCAGTAGAGTGGTTAGTTCCAAAACCCAAAGGTAGAATAGCCTATGATCTCTCACATCAACCGAGACTTTGTGTAGATGAATGGGATGAAGAATATGCTACATTATATGTTGAGATAAATAGTTTCAGCCAATTACGTAATGCTTTGGTCAATCATAGCTATACTTTTGATAAATTCTATCCTTCTGTGAGTGGTAATTTTACACTTGAGCGATTATCAAAATACGATGTGATGATCATTTCTTGGCCTGATTCTAACTTCACAGCATTAGAAAGAACGGCCATCGAAGATTGGGTGAGCTCAGGAGGTAGTCTTGTTATTCTAGGTGACAGACAGGGATTAACAGGACCAGGACCAGGGGATGAACACATTAATTACCTGCTTGATGATTTTGGAATGGAATTAAGCGGATCAAATATTCTTGATGATATTACCGCTTCTAACGCAACTGATCATCCAACATTGGAAGGGTGTACGACACTTGGAATCAGCTGGAGAAATCATATTACTATAACTGAGCCAGTTGCAGAACCAATCTGGGATGATGGAGGAATAACTGTTGTAGCAGCCCAACAATATTCAAAAGGAAGAGTAATATTATTTTCAGACATGAATATTCTTGATAATTCTCATCTTGGATTATATGATAATCAAAGATATGCAATAAATTTAGCTAACTGGCTAACAGCTAATACTGCTGATGTTCTTCTCTATACCTCTACGGGAGCTTATTATCGTTCTCCAGTTGTAAATGCTCTAAATGAGCTAGGATTAGAGTACCATTTAACTTTCACATCAAAATACTTCACAATCCTTCTGAACTCTAAGAATTGGGCTTTTGTAATAGTAGATGAATCTAATTTTGATATATCATCAGCTTACTCGGATATCATAGGATATTTGGATAATCAAGGACGACTATTAATGTCATCTTGGAATATGGATTACATACCAACTGATCCCCTGTGGGAAGAGCTAGGGGTAGCATTTGTTGAGGAATGGGATGATAATATGCCAGCATTTATCTGGAATACCACCCACCCAGTATTCAATACTCCTATTGATTATGGTGCTTCCACATTAGATAGTTCAGGTCTGTATTTCGATGATGGTGACAAAGTGCATGTACTAGAAAATTCTACCTCCTTGGCAGGTTTCACCACATCTGAATCGGAGAATAATTCTGCTATAGTACTAGGAAATGATGGTAGAACTCTATTTAATAGCTATATAATTAGTGGTTTATTGGATGATTTTGATGACTCAACGTACCGAGATGCAGAGGAACTTTGGTTAAATGAAATTGCATTTATGACGCAACCAACAGTTGATTCTCCAGAAGATATTTCCTTTGATCAGGGTTCTAAAGGTAATAATATAACATGGTCACCAAATAGTCTATACACTCAATCAGGGACATATAAGGTAGAAGAAGGAAATACCACAATTGAGAGTGGAAGTTGGAATGGATCTATTCTAGTCATCAATATGGATAATCTCGATCCTGGTGTACATGCAGTTCGGTTAACAGTTACTGATGTTATAGGAGGAACAGGGTCTGATACAGTTATAGTGACGGTCAATTCAACAATATTTGGGCTTGATCCCGAATTAGTGCTGATCATTGGTGGTGGATTTGTACTTCTTGTATTCCTAGGTTTTCTTCTACGAAGAAAAGGAGGATCATCTAAAAAATCAAAGAAAAAGAAGTGATAGGATTGCAAGGTCATACCCTAGACCTTGCCGTCTCTTCCTTTCTCCATACTATAAGAATCATCGAAACAATGATTGCAAAATATATTCAATTTTTTGAAAAAACAGGACAAAGTTTTTTTCCTTTCATTATTAACTAACTGTCAATTGTATAATTCAAAGAGAAAGCTATTGAAATATCACATAGAGAATTATTTGATCTTTTAGCAATTCAATAATTAATGAGGAGATATGAGAATGAGGAATAAGCTTGAAGATATTGTTGCAGGTCAATATAAACTGAGTGAGAAAGAGCGATTAAGATTGGATCTAAAATTAAAGAATATACCTGCATTACCTAGTGGAGATGAAGCGTTAACCACAACTACAAAAGCTGGCTGGCAAACAGAAGGTATCATAAGAGCAATTATTTCTAATCTTCACAATGGAAAAGATTGGGAGAAATTTTTCATTTATGGCGGTAGTGGTAAAGCCATGCGTAACTGGAAGGCATATTTCGAGACCATGGACTTATTAAAAAACCTTAATTTAAATGAAACTCTTTTTATGCAATCTGGTGTTCCTTATGGAAAAACCATAACACACCCATTAGCACCTCGGTGTGTTATAACAAATTCTGTTATTGTTCCTAACTGGACCCAATCATTCCAAGAAATGGTTGATGCAGGCCTTACGGTATATGGTCAAATGACTGCTGGAAGCTGGATTTTTATTGGACTTCAAGGAATTATACAGGGAACGTATGAAACAATGGTAGCAGCAAGTAAAACGGCTGAAATTAACCCTAATTTCAAAAATTTATCAGCATTTGAGCAAAAATTGATAGTTACTGCTGGTTTAGGTTTGATGGGAGGAGCTCAAGCTTTAGCTATTAAAATGGCGGGAAAAATTGCTCTTGCTGCAGAGATAGATCCCGATAATCTCAATAGGATGTACAATGAAGGACGGGAAAAAGGAATCCCTTACCTTGATATAAAGGTAAATACAGTCGAGGAAGGTGTTGATTTAGCACGAAAGTACTCGGAAAGAGAAGAAGCTGTTTCAATAGGCATTTTGTGCAATGCAGTTGATCTATTAGATTTTCTTGTTAAAGAAAAAATTACTCCTCATGTACTTACTGATCAAACATCAGCTCACGATATGCTGAATGGGTACATACCTTCAAACTATACCTACGAGGAAGCAATAGAGCTAAGACGTAGTAATGCTGAAGAATACAAAAATCTTGCCTTTAAAACAGTTAAAAAACATGTAGATCTAATGGTAGAATTACAAAAACGAGGTGCTGAAACTTTCGACTACGGGAACAATATTCGCACCCAAGCATATAAAGCTGGTTGTAAAGAAGCTTATAATTTTAATGGTTTCGTTCCTAATTATATAAGACCACTATTTTGTGAGGGAAAAGGGCCATTTCGATGGGCTGCACTATCTAATGATCCAGAAGATATACAGTTGACGGATGAGTACGCGAAGATGTTATTTCATGATGATCCAATGCTAGTAAATTGGATTGATTTAGCTTCAGAGTATATTCCATTTGAAAAAGGACTACCAGCGAGAGTGTTTTGGGCTGGATATAAGGGTAGAGCTGCTTTTGGCATGTTGTTAAACAAACTGTATTCTGATGGAAAATTAAAAGCTCCAGTAATTATTGGTAGAGACCATTTAGATGGAGGATCTGTTGCTAGTCCTTATAGAGAAACAGAGGGAATGATTGATGGATCTGATGCGATAGGAGATTATCCAGTGCTGAATTTATTGGGCAATGCTCTTTCTGGGGCTACATGGGTATCCTATCATGGAGGTGGAGGTGTTGGAGTGGGATATTCTTTACATTCAGGGCAGGTATGCGTTGCAGACGGAACTCCTATCTCCCAGGAAAGATTGTTTAGAGTACTTACATGGGATCCTATGTCAGCAATATTGCGTCATGCGGCAGCTGGATATGAAAAATCCATGGAAATTGCTATTTCAAATGAAATAATCGTTCCTGGTAAGACTGATCAAACGAATATGGAATACAAAAAATTGTATAATGAATTAATCACTCTAGTTAAACAACGAACAGGAATTGATCTATTTTCTCCTTCAGAAACAGTCAGTATACAACTTCTTTAGTTATCACCAAATCGAAAGAAAAATCTCCAGAGAAAAGGAATTATAACATTGAAGATATCAAGAATATCAATTTCGTTGTCCACAAGATTTCTTTGATTTATGCATATGTTACATTAAAAACCTACTTGGGATGAATAATGGTTCAGAATTATATTGAGATAGATGGGGAAAATCTTAGCATAGAAGCTTTTTCAAAAATAATTAAGCAGAATATTCCAGTTAAATTATCATCTAATGCCGAGGAAAAAATAAAAAGCTCATCATTAATTGTCCAGAAAATTTTAAAGGAAAGAAAAAAAATATATGGTGTTACAACGGGTTTTGGTTATCTTCAGAAGGTATCAATTTCTTTAAACGATACAGAGAAGCTTCAAGAAAATTTAATTCTAAGTCACTCTGCTGGAGTAGGTCCAGAGTTTTCTAAAGATGTTGTAAAAGGAATGATGACACTACAAGTAAATAAATTTGCGAAAGGGCATTCTGGTATTCGACTGAAAGTTGTTGATTATCTTATCAAAATGATAAATAATAATATTATACCTATTGTTCCCTCACAAGGAAGTTTAGGTGCAAGTGGAGACCTAGCACCACTCGCACATTTATCTTCTGTTATAATTGGGAGAGGAAATGCCTATGTAGATGGAAATAAAACCGAAGGGAAACAATCTTTAGAAAAAATTGGATTAAAACCTATTAAATTAAGAGCTAAAGAGGGGTTGGCTTTATTGAATGGAACACAAGGTATGACAGCAATTGGATGTATATCCATTGATGAGGCATTATATTTATGGAAAATCGCCAATATTGCAGTTGCCTTGAGTATGGAGGTTCATCAAGGAAATCTAGATTGTTTAAATCCACTTATTCATAAAGCTCGTCCACATGAAGGGCAATTAAATACAGCAAAGATGATCTTAGATCAATTAAAAGATAGTAAACGAACTGAAGTATTAGTAGGAAAACAAGATAGTTATTCTCTTAGATGTGCTCCAGCTGTTCATGGAGCAGTGTTTGATACAATTTCACACTCTAAAAAGGTCATAGAAATAGAAATGAACTCATCGACTGATAATCCTCTAATATTTTCAGAGGAAAACATTCTAAGTGGAGGAAATTTCCATGGAGAACCAGTAGCATTTACTTTGGATTTTCTAGGAATTGCCTTAGCTGAGCTTGGAAACATCTCTGAAAGAAGAATAGAGCGTTTACAAAATCCAGCTCTAAGTAAACTACCTGCTTTTTTGACTCCTGAGAGTGGTTTGAATTCAGGTTTAATGATTGCACAGTATACAGCAGCAGCATTAGCTTCAGAAAATAAACATCACGCTCTTCCAGCATCTATTGATACGATTCCAGTCTCTGCAAATCAAGAAGATCATGTAAGCATGGGAATGATATCTGCAAATAAGCTTGAAGTTATTATTCAGAATTTACGTAATATTTTAGCTATAGAATTAATCTGTGTGGTTCAAGCCATTGATTTATCTGAAATACAATCCGAAATATCACCTTCGAATAAAAGAGTATATTCTATCATTCGATCTCAGATCCCAAGATTGAATCATGATCGTGAATTAACACCTGACATTGAGAAATGCGCTGAATTAATTTCTCAACGCTGTTTCTAAAAAATCATCTTACTCTTCTTCAAAAAGGGCATAAAACCCTAGTATTGTATAAACAGCAGTGCCTTTCCAGAGGATAGATTCATCAACTTGAAATTTAGGGTGGTGATGTGGATATATTATACCTTTCTCTTCATTATGGATACCCAACGTCAAAAATGCTCCTTTTGTTTCTTGAAGATAGAATGCAAAATCCTCTCCCACCATACTCTGATCCATTATCTCAACGTGTTCAAGATCTTTTAGAATTTCTGAGATAGATTCAACAATTATTTCATCATTAATGACTGCTGGATATGCCATTGGATCAAAATCAACACTACCTTTGCAACGCCATGCTGAACTATATCCTTCTACAACTTCCACGATTCTTTTTCTTAGAAAATTTCTGATATCTGGATTCATTGATCTAAGAGTTCCTTGGATAATGGAATGTTTAGGAATGATATTATGAGCTTCACTACCTCGAAATACGGGTAGTGATAAGACACAAGGTTCGAAAGGGTCTACTTCTCTTGAAATAAGTTTTTGTAATGCATTATATATATCCACCATCACGCTAGTGGGATCGAATGTTTGATGAGGAGCAGCAGCGTGTCCTCCCTTACCTGTAATTTGAATTTTAAATCGATCCGAAGAAGCAAAGACAGGACCTTTCCGTATACCAATGACTCCTGAGGGTAAAGGACTCCAAACATGCATGCCAAATACTGCATCAACATTTTTAAAATGCCCAGCATCAATAATTAGCTTTGCTCCTCCTCCTCCTTCTTCCGCAGGTTGAAAAATCAACTTAATTGATCCTTTTAGATGTTTTTTATTACGGAATAAAATCTTAGCGGCACCTAAAAGCATAGCAGTGTGTGCATCATGTCCACAAGCGTGCATTTTACCAGGATTTTTACTTTGATAAGGAAGATTAGTATTCTCTGAAACATTAAGAGCGTCTATGTCCGCTCTAAGAGCAATGGTTTTTCCTTCTCTAGGGCCTTGAATCTCACCCATTACACCAGTTTTGACAATTCGCTTTGTTGGGATCCCAATCTTTTGCAGTTCACTTTCAACATATTGGGCGGTGTTCTCTTCTTCAAAAAGTGTTTCAGGATAGGCGTGTATGCGACGACGGGTAGTAATTATATATGATTCAAGCTCTTTGGCATCCGCGATTATTTTTTGTTTTAATTCATTCTTTTCCATAATAAATATTCATCCATTAGCAAATTTAAATAAAATTTTAACAGTCTGTCATGAATGGAAGAGGTTACATCACAATTAAATTACTTAAATTAAGACCTTTACTTGGGTTACAAAAATTGCTAAAAATATTGTCAATTATTTTCACATGAGGTCATAAACTAGCTCGTTGCCGTAACTAGTCTCCATCGTGTAGGATGTAACCCTACATCCTCTATCCTGTCAGCGGGAATAGCGTTCAGGAATGCTTTCTTAAGGATATTATAGCCACCATTAACATCAGCATTAATAATAATGTCTTTATGGGATTTAAATAGTCCTCTACTTATCCTTTTTCCTTGATATTTTTCATGATGCCTTATTGGTTCATTATCCAAGAAAGAGCACTTACTAGAATGGCTTTCCTCTTGTTTAATGACCGTTATTCCCTGTGCTTCAGCTTTATATTCTAATTGTTGAATTAGTTTGTAAAAAGGAATAGTGACAAAATTCTGGTTGTTCCTTTTCCCAAGGCCACAGCTTTGTTTCCAATCGGGATTATAACCAATAACAACTGTTCCAATGTCATTCAATAAACAATAATCAATGATTTTTCGACTGGTTTTGTGAAAATAGTCATGGATTTTTTGATTGCGATTATGGGTCAATTCTGCCAGTTTTTTACCTGTTTTTATCCCTTGACGGTCATAAACCGATTGAATTCGAGCTCTTTCTTTGTTATAATATTGATTTATGGATTTAACAACCCCACCTTTAATAACAAACGGTTTTAAACCATTGTTATTGACCATAGTTATGAGGTTACGGACTCCTAAATCAATGGCAATGATCTTATCTTTATTCGAAGGGTTAGGACTAATTTCCTTCTGGTAGACTATTTCTACCACATAACCTATCCCTTTAGGAATAATTCGTGCTTCTCTGATGTTTGTTATGTCAGGTAGTCTTGTTCTTACTTTAAATTCTACTTTTTTGGGAAAGAACAAGAAACCATCTTCTATTTTCACCTGTTGGTTGGTGAAGACCAGAATAAACTCCCCGTTCTTCGGTTTGTATTTGGGTATTCCTGGTTCACCCTTGAATTTTGATTTATCCTTTTGCCACTCTTTGATAGCACTAAAATAACTTTTCCAGTTTCTATCAAGAATTTTCAATGTTTGTTGGGCAGTTTGGGAAGGAAGTCGTTGATAATTGTTTGATGCTTTCATTTCATGGTACAGGGAATTATATCGAATCCAATTAGTGTTTTTAAAGAACTCCTGGCGGATTTGATAATTACTTTCATTATAGAGGTTCTTTGATAGATGACATAACCTTGAAAGGGTTTTATGCGGTTTTATCCAGACGTGTTCAGTGCGAGTAATTATCATTGGTCATTTTTCACTCCGAGTGAATTTCGTTTTAACCAAATCCGCTCTGTTCTGAATACTCTCTTCTGTTTATTCAAGTACCATCACTCTAGATATGATTGATATTAAATAAGGTCTTGACAGCTATTATACTTCAGGATCTCTAAGATAATTGTCCTAGAAATTCAGGAAGTAGATATAAAACAAGTCTTAATCTCCCATATAATCACCCAAGAAAAAATTGTGAACGAATCATTTTGGATTGTTCCCCTTAAATGTCGTTGTTGATTTCTGGATTATAGTCAGAAAATCCTGCGGGTATCTTTTGAGCTTGATTATCCCCTCCTTCCTATAACGGTAGATTGTCGACCTTTAAATCCGAAACAATCTTTGAAATTTATTTTACTGGAATTATTCCTAATTTCGTTCTAAAGGCATAGCTAATTATATAATTTGAATATATTTTTATTAGCTTTTACTATTTATTGTCATTATGAAAAGAAATTAGCAGGTATCTATTTAAAAAGTCGCCTTCATTTATTTCTTTCTTAGTGTAATAAGAGATGACTTATACCCAAACACGGTGATTATTACAATGAGTTTCCCAAATGAATGATTCAGTGGTAATAAAAATGAGTGTTAATGATATTAAAGACATTATAAAGGAAAAAAAAATTGAAGAAATCGTTTTACAATTTACTGATCTTGTAGGTGTGTTACACACTCTTTGGGTTCCCTCTACAGTTTTTTCTCAGGTATTAGAAGAAGGAATCCACACAGATGGTTCTTCTCTATCGAAAATGGTTGATGTGAGTAAAAGCGACGTGAAATTAGTCCCTGATTTACAAAGTTTTGTCATTCTTCCCCCTGAATTGTTCCCCAATAGAATTGCTCGAGTTATCTGTGATATTTACGAACCCGATTCTGATAAACCATTTGATTTAGATCCTAGATTTGTGCTGAAAAAAGCTCTTAGTAATCTCAGAGCAACTTTAGGCTCTTCTGTAAGTGTAGCAGCATCCAGTGAAATAGAATTCTTTCTGTTTGACAAAACAGAGAAAGGAGGTATTAGCTTAATCGATGAAGCAGGATATCTTGCATCACCCCCTTCTGATCGTGGTGCTCGTTTACGTCTCGAAATAACTAAAGCGTTACGACAGATTGGTGTAATAATAGAAAAACATCACCATGAGGTTCCCCATGGAAAAAGTGAATTTAATCTTCCGTATTCAGATGCTCTTAGTATGGCTGATACGATTTATCTGATAAAGTTTATTATTAAGCTTATGGCTGACAGAGCTGGTTTAATAGCTTCTTTTATGCCAAAACCTTTCCACGGAGAGTATGGTGCTGGGTTACACACGCACATAAATCTTCGTGACGAGGAAAAGAACATTAATTTATTTTCTAATAGTGAACCTTCTAAGAAGCTGAGTCCACTCGCTAAGAACTTCCTAGCTGGTATATTGAAACATGCAAAAGCACTAGCTGGGTTAACAAATCCATCAGTGAATTCATATAAAAGACTTGTACCAGGCTGGGAAGCCCCAGTATACATTTCTTGGGCAAATTATAATCGATCAACATTGATTAGAATACCTCCAGGGAGCCATAAAGCAGCAAGGTTAGAGTATCGACCTACTGATGGTTCCTGTAATTTTTATCTTGCGTATGCAGGATTAATATCAGCCGGAATGGATGGTATTCAAAATGAAATGTCTCCACCTGAACCAGTAGAGGAAAATATATATGATATGAATCCTCAAGAACGGGTAAATAGAGGTATAGCTATGCTCCCTGGGAATTTAGGAGAAGCGATACGCGAATTCGAGCAGGATTCGTATTTTAAAGAATCTTTAGGTTCAAATTTTGTACAGAAATATGTGAATATTAAGAAAGAAGAGTGGAAGAAGTTCAGTGTTTATGTCCATGAATGGGAACGAAAAATGTATTTGGATGTGTGAAAGAAGGTGAATCGATGTCAATAGAAGCAGATTTTGTAATAATAAATGCAAAAGAATTAGTAACTTTATCTGGGTTCAGTACAAAACCTAAAACTAAGGAAGAAATGAACGAACTTGGTATTATTAACGATGGGGCTGTTGCGGTAAAAAACGGGAAAATAATTGCAGTTGGAGTAACAGATAAAGTATTGAAACAGCTAAATGAAGGATATGAAGTTATTGATGCTTCTGGAAAACTAGTTACACCAGGATTAGTGGATCCACACGTTCATTTGGTGTTTGCAGGAACTAGGGAGGATGAATTAGAGAAAATGGCCGTTTTGGGAGTTACTTATCTAGAAATAAAAGAACAAGGAGGAGGAATGAATAAATCTCTTAAATTAACAGCAGAGACAAGTTTTCAAGACCAGATAGCTATTACGTCAAAAATTCTTGATAAAATGCTTATTCATGGTACTTGTACCATAGAAGCTAAAAGTGGATATGAAATGTCTTACGAGGGGGAAATTAAGCAACTCGAGATCATTAAAAGGCTTAATGACGTACATCCACTGGATTTGGTTCCAACTTTTTTAGCCCAAGGTATACCTCCTCAGTATGAGAACAATGTGGATGATCTAGTGGATGAAATTGCAGAAATATGGATACCAGAGATTGCCAAAAGAAATTTAGCAGAGTATGTGGATGTATTTTGTGAAAAAGGATATTATAATCTGGAACAGACTCGAAAAATACTTCTATCAGGGAGAAAACACGGGTTGAAGCTTCGAAATCATTGTGATTGGTTAGCTCACAGTGGAGGAACACGTTTGTCTGCAGAAATAGGAAACATAACATCTATAGATCATTTAATATGGACTCCTCTATCGGAAGTTGAAGAAATTAAAAATCAAGATACGATAGTCGTTTTTTTACCAACCTCTCCATTTTGTTATGTGAATAAATACGCTCCTGCTCGTGAGATTATTGATTGTGGGTTACCTGTTGCTTTAGCCACGGATGTAAGCGCTGCCAATTTATGCGAATCTATGCAAATGATGATGACCTTAGCTATACTGAAAATGAAAATGACGGCTGCAGAAGCCCTTAGTGCAGCCACAATAAATGCTGCTCACTCAATTGATCGTGCACATGAAATAGGATCCTTAGAAGTGGGTAAAAAAGCGGATATTGTAATCTTTGACGCACCTAACCATAGATTCTTTGCGTATAATTATGGAATTAACCTTGCTGAAAAAGTCTTCAAAAATGGTCAATTGGTCGCAGAGAGAGGAAGACGTCTTTTCTGACTTTAAATAAAATTGATTTGACGTAATTTTGTTGAAATATTAATCTTAGAGAATAAAATAGTATATTCGTTAGAAATTCTTGTTATACTGAGTGTAAACATTCTTAACACGGTAATTGTTATAAAATCTTTCATCTATGCTTACAGTTAGTCATATATAGCAATTCTACAAAATCCTTCCTGAATAGTTATTAAAAACCAATTGAAATAAATAGGTGAATACACAAAGTTAAATCAAATTATCTGATAAATTTAACATTTTCGGGGAAAAACTTTGTCATTATTAACAAAACAATTAGCAAAATGGTTCAAAAAGCCTGCTGAGCAGTCAGAAAAAGAAATGCTTACGGATTTCATAAAAGAGTTGGATTCTGTACTTCTCTCGATGGAAGAAATGACCGATGATATCACTCTAGGTTATAAAAATCAGGTAATCCAGAAACGTCCATTAACATCAAAGATCATTGCCAGCATGCCAAAGCTATTACAGCCAAATAAAATTAGATCTCAAAATGAAAAACTATCAGAATTATCTTCAACAAAACAAAAAATGCAGTCACTAAGGGAAACATTAGCAAAAATAGGTGATTCTGTTGATACGATGGAGATTCAGGCAACTCCTCTTAAGGGAGAAGAAGTAGGCAATCGAATCTATGAACTCGCTTATCCTGGAGAATCGATATCCAAAAGGAAAGTTGGTACTTTAGAAGAAAAGCTACAATTACTTGAGAATTCATTTTTAACCGCGATGGATCAAATGAATGCACAAATGAACCAGATTTCATCAAATTTAACTACACTCACAACAAGATTAGATGAACAAGGAGTTAAGATCGATCAAATTGATACGAAAATAACAGATGTGGCTTCAAAATTACAAAAAATACAAACTACGCTAGGTAAAATTTCGAAAAAGTTGACCCAGAACAGAACTTTGCTAGCTTTACTAGCTGGGTCAGTGATTGCTCTTGTGATCGTCATTGTAATTCTATAGGTATCAAAAAGTTTAGTTTTTCCCAATTCTTTTTCATTTTTGTATGGATGTAATTTTGATTTCCTGTTTTTAAATATAAAAGGTTGAAGAATAATCCAATATGAAAGAAAATGACCAGTAGGCCTACTCAACATCAAGCAAAAATCTCACCCCTATCTCATCCTATGTCTATTTTTCAGGGTGTTCTATCCAGTACTGAACCACCCGAGATGGATTATTCCACTATCCCTTATTTAGACTTTCTGGGGTGTTATGGTTCAGACATTGAAATGGATTATTTCGAAAAACGCAATCCTTTAATCGAACATGAAATACTTTGTAAATCTGGTCATCAATT
>JAEOSP010000178.1 GCA_016840305.1 Candidatus Hodarchaeota archaeon | reverse complement strand
AGGTTCAACGAATCCTCATTCGGCTCTTCGAGAAGGAAAATAGGTTGATCCTCGTACTCACTGAGTATTTGATCTAAAGTACATTTGGTAACAGTTAGTAATGCTTCACCTTCAAGAGGAACTCGTTTTTTATAAAGTAATTGGGAAAATAATCCAAGAAAACGGTTGTAATTAACAGGTATTCTCCATTGTGGAGGAATATTGATGCATTGATTGTTAATCGTGTGTACTAATATTTTCATCCTACCTTCAGTAACTAGTGGGGAATATACGAGGTTCAATAAAGAATAATACACAATATCTGGTCTTCCCTGTTTCCCAGGGTCCTGAATTTGGTTCATAATCGGATTATGAACAGCTCTATCTAAAAGAATTCCCCTATTCTTTTTCTTAGTATTAATTTTCCACTCTTTACGAACCAAAGAATGATTTCTTAGAAAATCAGGAATAAGTTCGAGAGCTGTTTCGAAGAAGATAACCGTAATCGTCATCCTTAATCATTCCTGAACAGAAACAAGCAATTATATGATTGTTCCTTGAAAGATGAAAAGATCAATTTTTCAATGACCCTAGTTATTAGGATTTCCGACATTATTCTGCACCAGATCAATTAATTTATCTTAGTGCTTGAAAAGGCTAATTTTAATATCACATTCATAAAAGTATCATTATTTATTGAGAGTAGGAGTTTTTTCATTACTATTGAAATAAGAAGGGAATAATTCTTTGATAATAGAGCCCCTAAATCAAATAAAAACCAGAATTCATAAATAAAACAAGTGAAATGAAAGATGTTACAACAAATGAAACTCCCAAAAAGATTGCGTACCGTTCATCATCCAGGGAATAAAGTCGAAATCTGGATTAATAACAAGAAGATCAAAACTATTCACACTTTAAAACATTCTGAACAGTATTTTTTGAAAAATTTCATAACAAATCTTGAAGATCTTGGATGGAATGTATTGGTTGAGTTGTAAGAAGAATAAAAAGAGAGAGAGCAATTTTTTCCTTAAATATATTGATCTAGTACCTCATGAAGCTGTAGAAATTCTTCATCTTCAGGTGTGTGTTCCTTAAGAATCGAAGCTAATTTTTTTACCAACTCTTCATCCTCTAATTCTGTAAATAACTTATCGTAGGTAGGAGCCTGCACTTGAGCTAAAGTATCGCCTATTTCTGCATAATACTCTTCAGAAATTTCATCATGAGTCAATAACTCGATAAGTATTGGAATAGATACCAGTTTTTTAGATAAGCAAACATCTTTAATGATTTCTTTTTCATCCTCATCAGCATGTTCCAAGAAAGCAATCAAGGCTTTATATGATGAAACCGTTTCTATCTCTTGCAGAGCATAAATTGACTGTAATCGAGTATATTCTCCACTCGTCTCTTTCGTCATTATCTCTTGTAAAGAGGGAATGCTGCTTTCATCCCCAATTTTCCCTAAAATCACGGCATATTTTCCGCATCTATTATCATCCTCACAATTTTCCAGTGCATCGATTATATGGGGAACTGCTAATTCCTTAAAACGAGTTAAAATTGCCTGAATAGTTTGTTCCTGTCTAACATTCTCACCATGGCCAACCATTTCAATCAAAGGGAATATACCACTTTCTTCCTTCATTTCTGCTAACGCATAACCAGCTGATAGTCGAACATCCATTATGTATGATTCGTTCGTTAATACTTCCATCATCTTGAGATTTGCTGATCGAGCTTGTTCTTTCATACTAGCAAGGAGGAAGCCTAAATGCTGTTGTTTCTTTGGTGGAAGGGAATCATAAACTTGTAGAATCGAGGGTACACGATCGGGCCAACATTGTAACCACATTTCTTCGTTGTGGCATTTTTGAAATGCAGGAAGATCGAATTCTGATATCTGTTCCGCACGACAAGAGAAAGTAACCCATTTTCGTTCGAGATAGGGGCATTTATGTTTTGGATTCATATATGGAATACCTGTACTCCTACTAGCAAGTTGATACGCTAATACACTGAGAAATAGACTTCCTTTCGAGAATGAATAAGATAACAAGAACATCATTATCAACATTGCGGCGATCAACCCGATTAAATCAAGCGTAAAATATAGAAAGGGGTAAACCACCTGTAAAAATGTATACCAGATAACTATCACGATAAATAGTGAAAGAGATGTATTAATCAAATCCGCAGCAAAGCTAGGAGCCAACTCAGATTTCGTAGGGAAAGAATCAGTTAGATCATTAGACATGTGTCAATCTCCTTTTATGAAAGATAATATAAAATGATTTTACTACAAATCGGGTTTATTAACCTCTCAAATTTGAACATTCGCTTTTTTTGATAACCTGAACTCCACTCGAGAAACATTCTAGAAATTAATAATTCCTATTATATTTCATCACAGGTTCTGCATATACCAAAAAAGGAGGTTTCGGTACTATTAATAATAAAATCTTCTTGTTTCTTGATTATTTTTAGTGAATAATCAATAAGTTCATCTGATACGAAATCAACAATTTTTCCACAAGTTTTACATATTATATGATGATGTGGTTCAGTTTTTGCTTCAAATCTTGAAATTCCCTTCACATTAACTTCTTTTAGAAGATCATTATTGACGAGGATCTTTAAGTTTTGATAAACGGTAGCTTTAGTTATTCGTGGTAAGGTCTGCTTGACCTCTTCATAGATTTCTTCGACGGTAGGGTGATTGAGATTATCTTTGAGAAAGTTCAAGATAACAACTCGTTGGTTGGTAAATTTCATAACAATAATAACACCTTAAAGGCTGATCTGAACCTATGCTAATGATTTAAGATATGATTTTTAATATAATTTCCTATTAAACCATACTTATTATTAATTCATTTTTATTATTATTTAATAAAGATTATCTTTAAAAACGTAGCTAGATTATTTAGTCAGTATATCCTAGACAAAATATTCGAATATAGATAGGAGATATACTTCGATGGATAATAGAAAAGAAAAAAAATTAACAACATCAGCAGGAAATCCAATTGCTGATAACCAAAACTCGTTAACTGCTGGTTCTAGGGGACCGGTTCTCATTCAGGATTATCAACTTATCGAAAAACTTGCTCATCAAAATAGAGAGAGAATTCCTGAACGAGTAGTTCATGCCAAAGGGTGGGGTGCCTTTGGAACCTTCAGTGTAACGCATGATATTACTAAATATACAAAAGCTAATATTTTTAGTAAAATTGGTAAAAAGACCGATATGCTCGCTAGATTTTCTACCGTTGCAGGAGAAAAGGGCGCTGCAGATACTGAAAGAGATGTCCGTGGGTTTGCACTAAAATTTTACACCGATGAAGGCAACTGGGATATGGTCGGAAATAATACTCCAGTTTTCTTTATTCGGGATCCTATGAAATTCCCAGATTTCATTCATACGCAGAAAAGACATCCAAAAACAAACCTGAGATCCAGTACTGCTGCATGGGATTTCTGGAGCCTTTCTCCTGAAAGTTTGCACCAAGTAACAATATTAATGTCCGACAGAGGTATTCCAGTAGCTCCCATGTATATGAACGGTTATGGTAGCCATACCTATAGTTTCATCAATGCAAATAATGAACGTTTCTGGGTAAAGTTTCACTTCAAAACTCAGCAGGGCCATAAGCATTATACCAATAAGGAAGCTGAAGAGGTTATTGGCAGAACTCGTGAATCCTATCAAGAACAACTTTTCGGGTCAATAGAGCGTGGTGAGTTCCCAAAATGGACTTTATATGTCCAGATAATGACTGAGAAAGACGCCCTAAAGACTAGTTACAATCCTTTTGATCTGACAAAAGTCTGGCCTCATGCTGAATTTCCATTGATTGAAGTTGGTGTAATGGAACTTAACAGGAATCCAGATAATTATTTTACGGATATTGAACAAGCAGCATTCTCTCCCTCAAATATTGTACCTGGAATCAGCTTCTCCCCTGATAAAATGTTACAAGCAAGAGTCTTCTCTTATACGGATGCACACAGATATCGTCTTGGTACTCATTATGAATCATTACCTGTTAACAGGCCAAAAAGTGGAGTAGCAACCTATCATAAGGATGGTAAAATGAGATTCTTTGATAACTTCAAGGAAAATCCTAATGCGTATTACGAACCTAATTCCTTTGGAGGCCCTAAAGAGGATTCTAAGTATGCTGAACCACCACTTAAAATTTCAGGGGATGCTGATCGTTATGATCATCGTGAAGGAAATGATGATTATGTCCAACCACGAGCTCTCTTCAACCTTTTCGATGACGAACAAAAGAGCAGATTATTTAGTAATATAGCTGAATCCATGGTTGGAGTTCCTAAACATATTATTAATAGACAATTAGAACACTTTAGCAAAATAGATCCAGCTTATGGAGAAGGAGTTAAGAAAGCCCTTGGTTATTAGTTTCCACTAATAACTTTTTTTTTCCTTTCCTCTTTTTATTCTCAACGATGTTGAATCGGTGTTGTAAATGTAACAGTACAGATAACAAAATTATTTTACCTTATGTGAACAAGAATGCAAAACAGTGATTTAAATGGAAGAACAAGAATCTGTAATGTATATAGTGTTATTAGCTGTTACTATGCTAATTATGCCTGGATTGCTAGCCAGAGATAGTCTTTTTTATGAGCTATCGAAGCTAATTATTTTGGGTGCTATTGTATTCTTAGCAATCGCAATGGTTTTGATTGCTGTTAAAAATATTCCCTTCTTAGTACCATATATACCATTGGGCCTAGCTGACAACATTATAAAATTGTTGGCATGGATAGGGGTATTTTTAGTAGGTATTTTAATTATCGTTATTAATCTCCTAAATTATTTAGCTGGATAGGAACTCATCTATCCTTCATCTTTTTTTATTCCTAGATAGGAATTCAGAAAAGGTTTAGGAAAATTATCTTTGATGCCGTAAAATCGGTGTTTGAAGACGTTTGTACGTCTGATACTTTCTTAACTGATATTTCAAATCAAAGCTAGGGAATTATATGGGGAATAATAATTTGGAGAATTGTCTTATCTACTCAGAAGAGAGGTTGAAAATAAGCAAAACTTCTGTTATAAACAGTATATATCTACTGTTATTCACTAATTACTTTGACAATTGTACCCTGTAGAATATCTGTTTTGAGAATTTTAAGAAATTCATTCCATCTTTTTTGGAAATATAGATACTTTCCTTCGGTATCTTTAGTATACATTCTGGCTTCTTCTAGGTAAAATTCAATATTTTGGATGCTTTTTACCAATTCAGACGGTTTTTTTAGATTAATCAATTTTTCCTTATTTTGATCGATATAATGTAAGAGTTCTGTTAAAAGTATCTTTCCTTCAGTTTGACGTAGGAAATATCCTGGATATGGCTCATACTCGGATACATCTAACCCCAAACTTTCAAGTTTAGATTTTGAATATAGAAATCGGATAACATCTTGTTTAAATTTAGAGTTCGGTGAAGATGGAATTTTTGGAGGCTTATGCAGAATCGAGAGTTTTTTATCCAGTCTTGTTTCAAATCCAAAAAATCTAGCATTCCTAAGATAATCCATATCCTCCCCACGAGTTATTAAAGGATCAAATGGGACTTTTTCCCAACAATCTCTATGAATAATCATATTCCCTCCGAATGCGAATGAAGTAGGCACCAACCTTTCTTGACCAGGATTAGTGATGATTTGAAATGCTTGATTCATGAGTTTTTTCTTGTTCCAAAAAACGTACCACCATGGTGTATCAGATTCATCAAGTAATATAGATCCATCAGCGTTGACATAATATCCTACTATTAATCCAAGTGTTTTTTCATTAATTTCTTTACCTATGAATTCAGTTGCAGTTCTTACAAAGTTTTTACTTGTGATTATCTCATCATCATCGATTAATATAACGATATTGTAGTTAAGTATATGAGGAATTAGTAAACATAAATTTCTTACATTTGCATATCCAGAATTTGATACAAGATCAAAATATTCTGTTAATGATTGATCACTCATTCTTTCTCTTAAATTTTCAATATCTTCGTAACCAAAATAATAAGTCCTATAGGGTAGATTGGATAGAGATATAATCTTTTCCAATTTCTGATCCATCTCTCCTCCAATAGAAGGTCTTGTTGGGACACCTATCACCAAAACATCATAGATATCGGTGAGAATTTTCAAAGATTGCAAAGTCCTTGATAGAGTCTCACTTTGTTTTAAAAGATCAGTTGGATGGTCATAAATTATGTCCTCTGCTTGATTATCCCCCCTTTTCCAATAAGATGGAATTACGATTAAAGGTGTTTTCATTCTGACGAAATCTCTTATTATTTCATTAATGCATCCAGCAAACTTGATATGGTTTGAGAATGAATTCAAATAATTGATTATTATTTGGTTTCAGATATTTTCTGTTTGAAATCAAATCAATAAGATAAGTGTTTTTAACACTTTAAAAGTTAAAGTTACACGGGAAGTTTCCCTTATCCGTAAACCAAATAAGAGAATTTTGTTACTCGGAAGAACAACAGAATTTGGTTGAATAAGAACAAAATTAGAAATGTGATATATGTTAAATTTATTGGATCGATTGAGGAAATCGCTTCTTGAAATATCATTAATGAAGCTGTTTCTAGAAACCAATAACTAGCAATGAATGTTCCCAAAATTAAGTGTATTGCAATCCTTTTATTTAATAGAATTGTTTTGATTTTCTTCTCTTTAAGTATTAATCTCCAGTAAATAATTATCCAAATTACCAATATTGAATAAAAGGAGAACCAAGATGCACTTACTATAGTAGAAAATAGAATGAAGGCACCAGGAGATATTAATGTGGTCGGAGGAAGAAGAATTTTGATTACCAATATGATGCTCATTATTAAATTAATTCTAGCCCAAGAGTTGAGATCGGACACAGAATAAGCTTCTAAATCGAGTACGGGTGGATGAGTTCTCAAAATGCGATATAATCCTAATGTAAGAAAGCTAAATCCTAGCAATAGCCCCCATTGCATAATATTCTGTAAAAATGCCATTAAAGCTGGTGCAATAATTATGAGTCGCAATAAAATCAGGGAAAGTCGATAGATCTCAGTCAATAGAAGTATGCTTGAACCCAAGTAAATTGAAAGTCGAATCCAAGCAATAGTACTTTTCATTATATTGGCTTCGTATTCAGTTCCAATAATAAGTTTCTGTCATTTCTAGATTTAGTTTAGGTGGTTAAAATACTATTATTTTGAACATATGTTAGGACATTCAAGATTTCTTATTTAAATCTTGAAGAACACTCTCTGAATCAATAAGTACAGAGGTAGGATTGGATGTATGATCCTCAAAATCGGATTATTATAGAAAAGAATATCTTTTATTTAACAAAACAAATAGAAAAAAGGAAAAAAAGGAGGAAGAAGGTGTTTGAAAGGCATTTAGATAGTCAAATTTTTCTCAGTTTTTCCATCAAAAATGTGGACGCGACTCATGTCGAAAACTAAATCAATTCTATCATCAACACGGGCATTTGTAGCTGTGTTCACACGAGCATTAAAACCAATTGATTCAACTGCCACAGATAAGAATATATCAGATCCGTAATTTTCACGAACCATTACTTTGACAGCTACAGTATTTTCTGCACTCGGATTTAGTGCGAATTCCCGATCCTCAATATCCTCTGGTCGAATACCCAAAATAATATTATTTACATCAATAGCATTTTTCGAAATACTAGAGACCATTGATTCAGATAGATAAAGACTGAAAGCATCTGTAACAAACTTCGATCCATCTAATTTTCCTTCAACGAAATTCATTGAGGGAGAACCAATGAATCCAGCAACAAACTTGTTAGCGGGTTTATCATATACTTCTTTAGGTGTTCCAATTTGCTGAAAAATTCCTAGATGCATACATGCAATACGATCACCTAATGTCATAGCTTCGGCTTGATCATGCGTTACATAGATGGTCGTGACACCAAGATCTATTTGCAAACGTTTAAGCTCAGTACGCATATGAGAACGCAATTTTGCGTCAAGATTAGATAAAGGTTCGTCCATTAGGAATACTTTTGGTTGTCTAACAATTGCTCGTCCCATTGCAACTCGTTGTTGTTGGCCTCCTGATAATTCAGTTGGTTTTCTTTTAAGGAGATCCTCTATTTTCAATATGCGTGCCGTATTCTTGACTTTTTCATCGATTTCATCTGGACGAAGCTTACGTTCTTTCGCCTTAGGATCATCGACATCGACAATACTTTTTCGTGCCCGTAATCCAAATGCAATATTGTCATACACCGTCATATGCGGATATAAGGCATAATTTTGGAAGATGAATGCAATGTCTCGGTCCTTCGATGGCATAACATTGACAACTATATCTCCGATATAGACTTTACCACTCGTCACTTCTTCTAAACCAGCAACACAACGCATAGCAGTACTTTTTCCGCATCCCGAAGGTCCAACAAATACTACTAATTCCTTGTCTGCAATTTCGATATTGATATTGTCCAAAACAAGCTTGTCTCCAAAGCGTTTAGTTACGTTTTCCATTTTAACTTCTGTCATGAAAAAAAACTCCTTCTTTTGATTAACCTTTCAAACCTTCAACTGTTACTCCTTTTTTAATATAATCTTGTGCAAGGAACAATATAACAAATATTGGTAGCACAATTACTGTTGCTAATGCTAGAATTACCCCAACCTGTTCCTGTAATTCAGCATTAATATGATAAATTCCCAACGGAAGCGTTCGCACTAGGGGGGCGAATTCGCTCTGATCTAGCAGTGAGAGAGGCCACATGAAAGCATTCCAATTTCCGATAATGTTAATGATAATCATTACAGAAATCACAGGTATCGATAAGGGTAAAACAATTTTTCTGAAAATCTCAAATTCACTATAACCATCAACTCTGGCTGCATCCAAATAATCATTAGGAATACCCCGCATAAATTCAGCACAGAGGAAAATACTGAATGGTTGAATTAAAAATGGAAATATTACACCCAGTAGTGACCCCACAAATCCCAGACGATTAAGTTCTAGATATAAGGGAATTACCTGCACATATGGGGGTACCATTTGAATCGCAATTATTAAAGTAAAAAGCAGTTTTCTACCAACGAAATTTCTTTTTGCTAAGCAATACCCAGCCATAGCAGAGAATATTACTAAAAATCCTGTCACGAACAAAGCGGTTACGATTGAATTGAAGAGCCATGTTATTACTTGATATTCCAATGTTTCATATGAAACTGGAACGAGTCCGAAGATTTGTGCATAATTTCTTGTTGTAAAGGGATCAGGTATCAATCCTTGCTTTGCAAAATCAATGGTGTTTTGAGCATTTGACTGGAGACTATTCTTAAGCATCCATATGAAAGGTACGACCATGATGATAGCAATACCTGCTGCTGTGCCATTTATTAGAATACTACTGGCTATGATCCTCCAACTACGACCTTGGCGAACTTGAATCACTCCCCAAGTAATAGCTGCTAAAATCGCTCCAATGAAAGTCAATAGTATTCCTAAAGTAAGTAGTGATGAAAATGAGTTTGTCTGCATTTCATAATAATCACCGAATAAGCTATTGTAATTCCGTGGTTCAAAAACATAAACAAATATAAACAATACAAATAATAATACAGAAACTTTAAGGAAGTTGGAGTGTCTTTTCAAACCTATTTTCCAATCAGTCGGAGATTCCTCAGATCTTTGCTCGTATATGATAAGATAAACGACATAGATTAATAGAAAAATGATGAAAAGGAGTAAAGTTATCCAGAAAGAGGGTTGAATAGCTCCTAATATTGAAATATCACTTGGTGTAACAGGAACCAATCCTTTCGAAATTTCCCTTGTTGCATTTACTATTATATCAAAGCTATTTTTAATGATCGTAATTAACTCACCAAAAAATTCTAGTGGATTATGGATCATAAAAACCAAAATCCAAGGGAGGTTCAATAGGAAAAATACTATACCAGAACTAGAAGATTGTAATATTAACGTGTCCATTAATGGTATACCGAGTATTATTATGAGAATGATATAAAACACTCGCTTAATAGTCAAATTTTCTTCATATTTAATTTTGACAATGTCTAGAACAGTTTGGCTTGAGATCTGTGAACTAAAGATAATCCAAATAATTACGATAAGAAATAAGGCACCAATTATCCCCAACATTAATAAATTTGGATCTAGATTGGTGAATGAGGTTATAGAATAAGTTTCATCACTAAAATCTGACAATAGTGCAAGTATAAAGATAATATTGACCGAAATCAAGAGTAAGGTTTTCTTCCAGGAAAGAAGTTCCGCGTAAGTTAGTTTAGAATTTTCACTCTTTTCTTGTTGGAGATTATCTATATACCAATAACATGATAGCAAGATAGCTACAATAACGCCTATCCATAGGTAGTCATTTGTTAACGGAATGAACAACAAAATAATAATGAGTTTCTTTGGTGAGAGGAAATTGAATAGACCAGATTTATTCATGTAGTTTAATACAAATAAAACAACAGAAAGAATGATGACTATTGGGATGATGAAATATATCGCTGTTAAGAAATATCCTGTCTCAGAAATTACTTCCAGATTAAATTGAAAGAGTTGAGAAAAAAAATCAATCATATTTTGGAAGAATAAGATAGTGGTCTCTATACCTATGCTAATCAAAGCTGTAAATGAGCTGAATTCGTTGTTATAAAAGGAGTTTAATGCAGCTACCCACTTCATAACGGATTGATCTGTTAATTGGCTCAAATTATCCAATCTGGTTGAGGAGATCGGTAAAAACAAAGCAGCGATGAATGCTAAGAAGAGTATTAACGAGCGTTTTTTAGATATGAAGTCAAGGATTTTTTCTTGTACTGATTTTTTAGGAATTGAATTTGTACCCATATGAATCACACTCCGTTATTATCCTCCTGTCTGAATAAAAAGGAAAAAGAAGAAGCAAAATATTTTGGATCTTGCCTTTGCTTGAAATAGGTTGTAATACGCGGTGCTAATAACATCAAAATAGCAATAACTAACATTATTAATCCAACGATACTTGAAGGAATGAACCATATTAGCGTCGAGCCAGCTCCTGACTGTGTAATGACATCATATCCGTTGAAGAGGTAAAATGGGACAACAAAAGAAATGAAAAAACCTGTTGTTCGGAGATCATTTACATCGTTTTCAAGCTGTTTATATTTCAAAAGGGAGTAAATGATATAGTATGCTAGACAGATAAATGCTAAAGCTAGGAATAATAAATCATAAGTAAGCCATGTAACAGAAAATCCTAATGATTTAGCAGAAAGGCCAAAACGATTGGATGGAATTGAAAATAAAATAGCTAAAAGTGAAAATAAAGAGAAACCCTTTAAAACATTTTTTATCTCAAATCGTCCAAGCAATCCAAGAAATGCGGTCATTCCAAAAATGAAATAGCCAACTGTTGATGCAAAAGTCATAACTGAAGGCCTAGCATAATTTGAAATTAGATAAATAGCTAGTGTATGATCTCCACCATATTGAGCAATATTCAAACCGTAAAATTCTTGGAAAATTTGCCATCCATTAATTAATTCTAAAACCATAACTACTCCAAGCGGACCTTTGAGCATTGGTAATGTAATATTCCTGAACTTAGACCACCCACCATGACCATCAATTTCAGCTGCCTCATAAAGTGATGAAGGAATCGATTTTAAGCCAGCTAATAATATTAATACATCAAAACCTACTCTTCTCCAAATACTCATCATCGCTACTGATTCTATCAACGCGAATGATAGCCAATTAAGGTTTTCTCCAACAACATTAGCGGGAACAACTCCAAATGTTATTGTATTAAGTAAAGAGTATATAAAATCAAGAATTGGAGCGAAAAGATGAAAAATGGCTGATAAAAGTCCATCAAGAGAAAAAACTACTCTTAACCAGATAACAGAAACCACAAGTACAGAGGTAACAACAGGCATATAGAAAATGGTAGTATATGTGTTCTCTCCTTTCAATAATTTGTTGTTCAATAAGACTGCAAGGGCTAATGAAAGTATTATTACCCCAGGAACGAAAATGATGACAAAGAAGATATTATTATCAAGCGCATTCTGGAATGAAGTCGCTCGTGTTGTTTGTGAAAATAATTCTAGATAATTATCAACTCCGATAAAGATCGGGTCCTGTCTTTGTAATCCTCCAAGAATTGCATGAATTGTCCAAAGAAGAGGGTCTTGGGTATAATCAACAGGATTTAAAGCACGGGCTAAACCACCTGCACCTCTTGGGTAGGAGAATAAAGTGATATAAAATCCTCTGATGATGGGAATGATATAGGTAAAGATTAGAAAAATCAAAGCAGGGATAATCAAAATGTATGGCAACTTGTTTTTTCTTAATTCGCCGACAACACGTTCTCTAAGACTTAAATCTTGTTTTTTAGATTTTGAGTTTCGAAACGCAACAATTGCAAGTAAGCCTAAAGGTAATGTAAGAATACCTCCAATTAACCACGCGTTCCTACCTTTCATACCACCATCTGGATCCTTTTGACGGCTTTGTAAGTATCCAATCAAAATTAATAGACTACCAGCAAGTGCTATCAATGTTATTGTGAGATTAGCTGTAGCTTCCGCCCCTACTATTGAAATGCCAAAGAACAGCCAATGAGCGACCTCTGGAACAATTGATACGAATGTCGAGAGTCCCAATATTTCGATCCAGCCATATAGAAAATAACCTGGAGTAAAAAAGTAGTTTGAGCTAGCAAATAGAAAAAAAACAGTTAATATCAGGGGAAGAATTCCATTTATAAGCGCAAGTCGTTGTGGTTTTGATTGTGTTTGTTCCAAAATCATCATTTTACGTCCCATCACAAATTAAATGCTAGATTGTTAATAAATTCCGTTAGTGTAATCAATGAAATTAAGATGAGCTATAAACGTCAGAACATTTTTAAATCTTGCCATCAATTAACTAAAAGTGATAAAAAACGGGAAAGGGCTATTAATGGGATTATCTCACTTGTTGAGGAATTCTAACAAAAAAAAAAAAAAAAAGGAGATGAGATAGATCTCATCGACGCTTGCGGGTAGCAAGGAGGGCAACGCCCAAGATAGCGAGAGTACCCACTAAGAATTCAAAACCAGGTGCACTAGCAGCAGGTTCTTCAAGCTCAACACATGGTCCTCCAAGATAGTAACATTGAATTGTTACAGCCATCTCGTCAAGGGTTGACTGAGCTTTCTCTGTATACCAGGCATCTGTGTATCCTTTACCATGTTCAACATCTAGGAGAGCATTCCGATAACCTGGCATCATAACACTCGAGTGGACTGTGAGCCATTCAGGGTGTTGTTTACCCCAAGGGAAGGCATAAACCTGACTTTCAATATGAGTAACGAAGTTAGCTCGCTCTGGGTGACCAGCTTCAGTAAACCAAGGATCATCCTTTAATGATTGACGTACTGGAATTCTCCAAGAGGAACCAAGCCAGTTATCAACGGTTTTCATTTGATTCTCATCGTCTAGTAACCATTGAGCAAGTTCGACAGCATCAGCAAGTTCTGTTGCATTAGCTGTAACAGTTGGAACGAATGAGATACCACCACCCGTAATAGTAGATCGCACACCATCAGATGTTTTTGGCATAGGAACTGCTTTAAAATCAGAGGCTCCTAATCCAGCACCCATGAAGATAGATGTGCCCCAGGGTCCACAAAGAGCCATACTGGTGTTTCCTGCACCAAAGGCATCGTTTACTTGACCACCACCATCAGTATCGACTGTTTCAGGAACCCATCCTTCACCTTTAAGTTTAAGATAAGCTGCAAATCCTTCGACATTAAGGGATCCATTTACACCGTACTGATCCTCAGATCCCCAGCTGAAAACATTAGCTGGATCAGTTGAAGAGTTAATGAAGTTGTCAGTAGAGCCGAACATATAGTTCATGTATGCAAGATCGCTTTGTAACATTCCTACCATACCATAAGGAGTTTTTCCAGCACCATCTAAAGTCTCAGCAGCGGCCATAAATTTATCTAAAGTATCAACATCTGCTTCTGTTAGACCAGCATCTTCGAAATCATTCAGATTGATATAAGGAAGAATGGATTGTCCAAAGAATGGAAGGGCAAAAATATCGTCACCAGATCCATCACCCTCAGTTTTGTCAAGAATGGACCACCATCCTGCGGGGATATCGGCCTGCCATCCTGCGCGATCGCCGCTCCATGCAGCGATATCATCAGAGAAGTCATACCAGATATTGAATTCTGCAAATTCTGTGTACCAATCCTGAGTTGCTAGGATAAGATTTGGGTAATCACCTGCGAGGAATCGTGCAACAAGTGCATCACGATCACTCGGTCCTCCACCTACAGCTGTATATGTGAAATTATACTTTGATCCAAGTGTGGAGTGGTTTTCTATCATTGATCTAATTATCTTGCCTCGTTCATGATCAGTACCCCAAGGCATAACAACTTCAAAATTTGTTGCAGCTGGAGCCTGTGGTTTTGCTATTGTTTGTGCAAAACTGAACGATGCTAAAAGAATTAGACCAAAAGTTAAGGCAAAAAAAACATTTGTTTTCTTCATAGCTATCTTCACCAAAAATTGGTTTCTTATTTTGATCCTTATAGTAACAAATAAGTTCACAAGGATGATAATAGTTACAATCCTAATCTTAAATAACTTATCCCACCCATATCGGAGAGATGGGTTAAAAAAAAGAAAGATTTTTTTTAGTTCCTTCAAAGTTATAATCAAACTATTTGAATTTGATACTTGGCCAAGTTAGATGCTCTAGGATTTTCAAAATTAACATAGTTTGGAGTGTTTTTATTTAATTTAGATTAACCTAGACTGCAACGTATATTACCTTAGGTTGTCGGTTGTATTTGAAGAACTAGGTGATTTTGAGGTTAGGAGATATATTGGCGGGTTTCCAAGCGATATCCTCATATAATGATTTTAGAAAAAAAGTTAAAAAAAATACACCTTTGCGACTCTTCATAATAATAATTCATTCTTATAAATTCAATGTGTTGAAGAAAATGAAAATAGCGATGGTTCACTTTAGAGTGGGAGAACTTGACGGTGTTTCTCTAGAGATGGATAAATGGAAGAAGGTACTTGAGGAAAGATTTGGACATACAGTGATTTACCTCGCAGGGTCTTTAGGACGGAGTGAGGGATTTACCATTCCCGATTTTTCCTTAGATTTTGAACCCGCATTGGAGATTCGGAAAAAAGCTTTCTCTTCTACCCTCAATAAATCTCAAGAAAAGGCTTTAGAAGTTGAAATCAGGACTCTTGTTGATAATATTAAACCAAAAATATTCAAATTCATTGAAAAATATAATATTCAGTGCTTTATTCCTAATAACATGTTTAGCTTGCCATTGAATATTCCTGCCTCACTTGCACTATTGGAAATTCTTCAAGAAACAGGAATACCTACAATCAGTCATAATCATGATTTTTCATGGGAGAGAACTATTTACCCTCCTAGCTGTACTTTGATTGAGAAATATCTAAGTGAATTTTTTCCTCCCAAACTTCCTAATATTAGACACGTTGTTATTAATTCCATTGCAAAAGATTTTCTCATGGTTAAGAAAAATATTGAATCTTTAGTTGTCCCGAATGTCTTCTATTTTGAAGAACCAGATTGGATTAAAGATTCTTTCAATTCTGATATACGATCCTCTCTTGATATTTCAGAAAATGATATTCTTATCCTACAAGCTACCCGTATTGTCGATAGAAAGGGAATTGAGTTAATAATTGATCTTATTCATAAGTTAAATACAACCGAATACAGACATAAATTGTCCTCCAAGCCTTTGTTTGATGGTAGAGCATTTACAGATAATGATAAAATAGTTTTAGTCATGCCTAATCTAATAGAAGATGTTTCTTACAAAAACAAGTTGGAAAAGAAATGTAACGAGCTAGGTGTGGAATATCGATTTTGTAACGCTTTCTTTGCCCACCAACGGTCTGATGCAGATAATGAGAAAAAAATCTACAATTTATGGGACATTTATTCTCATTCCGATATTGTCTCATATCCTAGTTTGTTAGAAGGATGGGGAAATCAATTCTTAGAAGCTGTGAAAGCAAAATTACCAATCATTCTCTATGAATATGATGTTTATTTGAAAGATATTGGTCCCCTCGGCTTCTCAACAATCTCTTTAGGATCAGAACACCAAAAACCTACTGACCACGGGTTAGTCACTGTTTCAGATGAAAGAATTAAACGAGCTGCAAACGAAACAGTTCTAATACTACAAGATAATTCTCTAAGAGAGAAAATAGTAAAACAAAATTCTGAGATTGGCTTGAAAGAGCTATCAATAACTGCTCTTGGGAAGTATATCAAACAACTACTATCCTCAGTTTAGCAACTATCTTTGAATTACAAGAATGTTCTGAAGTATTCTTCAAATTTAAACATTTGGCTTTTCCGATCATGATGATCCATAACGAGTTGTTTAGCGTTCATTCCCATTTTGATATAGCATTTTTGATCCTGCCATAAGCTTAAAATAGCATTAACTAGATCATCTATATTACCAGGCTCAATCAAGTATCCAGTACACCTGTTTTTAACTACTTCTGATATTCCTCCAATATCTGAAGCAACAACAGGGATTTTCATTGAAAAAGCTTCCAAAATAACATTAGGTAAGCCTTCTTTCGAAATACTAGGTAATGCTAAGATATCACAAACCAAAAAATACTCTAAAATATCCCTAGTAAAAGGAATAAAAGTGACCATTGATTGCAAATTAAGCTCATTTACTTTTTCTTTAAGTCGTTCCTCATCTGGTCCATCCCCAATAATTAATAGGTGTATATTAGGAATTATTTCTCTTCTAATAATATCTATTGCCTTAAGTAAATATATTTGCCCTTTTCTTTGTTCTAGAGAACCGATGCATCCTATTATCGGCTTGTATACACTAAATTGATCTTTTAAAGAAGATTTTTTTGCTTCTCCCTTGATCCTAAAATATCTCAAATCGATTCCTTGGTAGATTAGTTTTATTTTATCCTCGGGAATTTTATACTCAGACATTAAATGGTGATAAATTGTCTTTGTGATAGTTATTATCCTCGTATTTATAAGCTGATTTGGTAGATAATACTGACGTTTATAACTAGGAACAATTGTTCCTGTTTTGGTCACCAACGTCACTTGAAGATCTAATTCTTTGATGCATTTTGCAGCAAATATTGAACAATGAAAATTCTTCCTTGGAGGGTGAACTGTGCATAATGCGATATCTGAGTTTGCCAAAGATTCTCCCCAAATTCTTACAAATTTCTTTGATTGAGCAATAATACCTAAATAATCATAAGTAACTAAATTTATGGTTTTTGAGATTTTATAGCATTCATTGGCAATCCATCCATTTGTGGGTGTAATAACCGTAATTTCCCATCCCTGGCTCAAAAAAAATTCAACTGCATCCATTACCCATAGTTGTGTACCTCCATGTAACTTAGTATCTTCAATGAACGCAATATGCATGATATTTTTAGATTCATGAGGAATTATTTTAATCATTGTTCATTTCTTTGGGGCCATCGCTGAATCATTGTGGAACAGCAACTTCATATTTGGAGTAGATCGGTTCCAATTTGTCTACAAAATAGACCTTTCCTAAACAAAAATGCAGTTTTTCTGATTTATGAAAGCAAGAATAGGATGTATACAATTTTGGTATTTTTTCCTGAGGAAGCAAAGACAGAAATTACTAGAAAATTAAGAATTCTTTACGGAAACCAAGCAAATTCTCTATATAAAGACCTCGAATACCTTTTCGAAAGTTATACAAACAGTAGCGCAATCCATTCAATGGTAGAGTCGGAGGAAATTCCTGTAAAGAGAAAGTTTTCCAATAATGACATTATTCTTAATACCTATGCTGATTCTATTCAAGGAGACAAAGGTACTCCTTTAGAAGTTCTCAATCATTTTTCTAATGAATATTTAAAAAATATTATTAATGGCTGTCATATTCTACCCTTTTATTCCTGGGATACAGACAGAGGATTCTCTGTTTTAAACTACTATGATGTTGACCCTAGGAATGGTACATGGGAGCAGTTTAGTGCACTGAAAGAGATTTTTGACGTTTTAATGGTGGACTGCGTACTCAACCACGCATCTCTCGATAATCCTATTGTACAAGAGGCTCTTACTGGTGATTCTGAGTACAAAGATTTTGTACTTATTTTTGATGAAAGAACTAAACCTAGTGAAGCGGATCAGCTCAAAGTTACTCGTGCTCGCCCTTATCCTGTTTTAACTCCGTATTTCGTTGTCGATACAGGTGATAAGCGTTTTTCTACCTTTAATAAACCCGACAATGTAGAAATCATTAGAAAAGGTTGGGTTTGGACGACCTTCAGTCGACCAAATAATCCTGACGGTTCCGTTGCGACGAGACAAGTCGATCTCAATTACCAGAATCCTAGAGTATTTCTAGAATTTGTAAAAATGATTTTATTTTATATTTCAAAGGGTGCTAATTGGATACGTCTTGATGCTATAGGTTATTTGTGGAAGAAAGTTGGGACTAATTGTCTTCATCTGCCAGAAACCCATATCTTTATAGAAATACTTGCAGAAATGTTTAAATATTTAGAACCTTTTAATACGGTGCTTATTAGTGAAGTTAATGAGCCTCAAGATCGAGCTCTACAGTATCTTGGATCAGATACTGTTCACAAATCTGATATGATATACTTATTTACCCATTTTCCTCTTGCTGTTCACGCAGTGCTTACTGGATCTGCAAAATATTATCAAGAATGGCTTCCTTCGCTGAAGGTAGCTAAGGGTCAACTTTTTGTAAGTGTCTTAGGAACTCATGATGGAATGGGAATGAAACCCATCGGTAATTGGTTACCTGACTCTGAAAAGCATAAAATGCAAAGGAAATTAATGGAAGAATATGGAGCTCTAGCAAATTACGCGAGATTACCTGGAGGGATAAAAATTGTGTACGAATTGTGTTCAACTGCGTGGAATTTTATCAATAGGGAGAACTCTTCAGAAAGCTTTGAACTACAACTCAATCGCTACCTAGCTGTATTTGCTCTTGGATTAATGATTAAAGGTGTTCCTTCAATATATATCAACGGATTATTAGGGATTAGGAATAACAAAAATTCTTTAGACGAGAATAGGTCAATAAATCGAGAAATTCTAAATGAAAAGGAGATAAATTCCAAGTTGCGAGATGAAGGATCACATATGTTTCGATTACTTAACAAAATGTTGGAATTAATCTCAATACGCAAGAGAGAATCGGCGTTTGACCTGAAAGGTTCTTTTCAAGTTATATCTCTTGATGAAAGTGTCGTTTCAGTGTTATTGAAGTCTTCTACTAATACAGATAAAATAATTGCTTTTGTAAATGTTTCAGATTCTGATAAATCTGTTAATGTTGATTGTTCCCAATTAGGATATCATGAATCTGTTTTGACAGATTTAATTACTAACAAAGCATACAATATTCCCTTGAAGAGTAAATTACTTGGAATTACCTTATCCCCTTATCAGATATGTTGGCTCCGATAAAAACTGTTTTTAGGTTGTTATAAATTGAAAAAACCCGTAATTGGATTCGTACTTCTGAGTCTAGGAATTGAATCTTTAACAACAACTATCACAGATTTATATGGGACACAAATCAGGGGTAATGGGATTTATTAACAGACGTTTAAAATTTGAATCACTCTGAAAGAGATCTGTTTGTGATTACACTTGTTTTCCAACATCTTTCTTGATTTTTTTTCTCATAAATGACGATTTTTGTCCTTTGTGACTCATCTCCTCCTGACTCAAAAAACTTAAACGACTTTTTGTTATCCAACAAATTAAGTCATGTATTCTCCCAAAATTAAAATAATAAACCTTACAGAAAATAAGATCTTTCCATCGAAAACAGTTAAGAAGAACGTAGTTACCAACTTTCTTGGGGGTAGGGGGATAACTACTTACTTAGGTTATGAATCCATTCCTGTAGACACTAGTCCTCGTGGAGAAGATAATAATATTATATTTGGAACGGGGGATCTTACTGGTACAAACTTTCCTTCTTCAGGAACAGCTGTTGCTACTTTTAAATCACCACAAACTAATACATTATGCACTACTACTACAACGGGTAATTTTGGTGCTTTTCTGAGACATTCAGGTTTCGATTTTTTGCAGATTACTGGAAAGTTAAAGACCCCTCAATTTCTCATTGTTGACGAATTCTCCGATATTACTTTTGAGAAAGCAGAAAAGCTATGGAAAAGTTCAATCCATCAAACAGATAAGATATTAAGAAGTAAATATGGAGAAACTTCATGTATAGCATGTGTAGGTGAAGCAGCAACTAATCAAGTCACATACGCTGGAGTAGCTGTTGACAAAAATCATTTTTTTCATAGAGGTGGCTTGGGAAGTGTTCTTACCTCAAAAAATATTAAAGCTATTGTATTTACAGACCCTCCTGAAGTTAAAGACTTATCTATCCTAGATACAGATTATTTATCATCAATTGAATCCTCGGTAAGTCAGCATTTCTGGTTTTCTATGCTACGAAACCAAGGAACATTTGCAACAATAACTTCTGCGATTCAACGTGAGGTTCTTCCTACAAAGAACTGCTCTCGCATTTTGAAAATCGATTTAGACAAGATTTCTGAGTTCAAAGGCTATGGAGAGCCTTACAATTGTTGGCAATGTACAATTAAATGTGTAAGAAATTCTTATCAAAACTTTGCCTCATTAGGGCCAAACTTGAAGATCATTGATCATCAGAAAATACAAAAAGCTATTCGTATGTGTGATCAGGAGGCATTGGATCCCCTCTCTACTGGTGCTGCGTTAGCATCCTTATTCAATATTCAAGAGGATAGACGTAAGTTATTAGATATTAATTTAGGCTTTGGATGGGGGGATCCTCAAATATATTCAATTATCAAAGATATTGTTCAGCAACAATCATTAGGAGATCAGCTCTCACGAGGGGAGGAATATCTCTATCTCCAAACAAGTGAACCATCCCCAATGATAAAGGGACAAATGGCTGGGATGTATTATTATCCACATTGTTCAGGAATTAGTATAGAATCTAGTTCTTCTCCATATGGAAGTAATCACCAGAGGACATCTAGCATGTTGTTTCCAGAACTTCTCAATTTCCCCTATCCACTCCCGCCTAGGACAAGATATGCTAAAATCAAAACAAAAATATTACTCGAAAACCTAATAGCTGTACTAGACTCGCTCGTAGTATGTAATAGATTTTTACCTCTCTTTTTAAATTCAAACAGACTCATTCGACAACTTCCTTCAAATATAATTGCTCCTATCTTTCATAACCTGCCTAAATGGGTATTTCAATCACTTATGGTGAAATCAAAATTCCTAAATCCCATATTTTCCCAAATTCTTGGTGAAAAAATATCCATAAACACTATTCTGGAAATTGGTGATCGCATTACTTTACTTGAACGTCTTTTCAACACAAGAAGCGGAAATATGAGAATTAAAGACCAATTCAAACCTTTCATTGAAAAAAGACCAGATTTCTTCAAATCGCAGGAATCTTTACTCACCTCATATTATCAAGCGAAAGGATTGTCTCCAGAAGGTTTAGTGACATTGGAAACCTTGAAGAAATCTAAATTACTTGGGATGGTTTCGATTTAGAGGTTTATTTGGAATTTTTAGCTGAAGATCTACTCGCTCGTTGAGAAGTTCCTTTCATTACATTTAACAGATTAAACAGATATTTAACGAAGCTAGTATCTGTAGTGGAAAATCCAACATCGTCAGGTAATACCATCGCAAGATCTTCATCTCTTACTGCAAGAACCCCATTAATTTTACTCCCTTTAGTAATTCTCAGATTTATGTTGACTTGGCTCCCAATTTCAGCAAACCACTTCTTCCCTTTTTTACTAAAGTCCATATTTGTATATAACCAAATTCTTTTCTCTTTTGTTATCGTTTTTAGCTCTTCAGGAGTAAGAATTGTCGGATCTGACATATATATAGAGATCTGCTTAGATGAAGATCTTGCCATTTCGATTATATAATCACTAATAGCCCTATTCGATGGTAACTTCAGTAATTTAACGTGTGAATCAAGTTTAGCTTGATCTAGTTCCGATTGTATCGTATTCAATGTATTAAGTTGATATCTGTGGTTCTGTGTCAACCCAGCAAGAAGAGATTGCGTTTTATTAAGTAAAGATTCAAAATATTCCTCAATTTCGCTATTTAATGTTTGAATAACTTGTGACATGCTCCCCTCACTTTCTAATGTTGATTTCTGGATTTCATTGGTATAGGATTCGAGTTCAGTTGATATATCTTTTAGAAATTCGTTTCCTAAGTCTTCAGCTTTCGATGTAACATCGTTTCTGACTGTTGAGACCTGATTAGTCGTTTCAGTACTTTTATTTCTTAAATCTTCCATTAACTGAGTAATACTATCCTTAATTTCCTCTCTCGATTTATTAACTTCATTTATTGTACTTTCGATACTGCTTGTTAGATTCGCTGAAATTTCTTCGATATTTTGATTAGATGCTTGCGAGAATTCAATTAGTATACCCTTAAGGCTTTCCTGCATCTCAGAGAAATCTAGATAATTTCTTTCCTCGCTAATGTAGTTGTGAAGCTGGGAAGTAATTGTCATTTGTGAACTTGATATTAGATCAGCTAATTCATCGATTGCTTTCGTAAGATCTTCTTCTGATTGAGTATGGATTGCATCAAAAGATGTTAAAAGGTCTGGTATCTTTTCTTCGAAAGATTCAAGCTGAGTTCTTATCGATTCAGATACAACTGATTTTAATCGTTTATTGGCTGTTGTAACTTTTGATCGTACTTCTTGGAACCCAAAAGGGTCTTCCTTTTTTGAATCGAACTTGTATACGGCGCTTAATCGCTTGAGTGCTTGGTTAACATTCGTTTCAACAATTGTGTCCAGATTTCCAATATTTGAATCAATTGATTTACTGAATTCAGAAAGAACATCCTGAAGTTTAGTTTTTATTGTAGATACTTGAGAACCATAAGATTTCGCAAATTCTGTAATATTGTTTTTAATTTTCTCTTGCAACTCCGTAGTGGAAGCATTTTTATCTGAAATCATTTTTTCTAACATTTTTGAGAATTCTTCTGCAATTTCAGTTATATTTTCTTTAAATTCTTGATCAGATTCGGTCACGATCTCAGATCGTTGGGTATTAAGCAATTCTACAGCTGTTTCCACATCATTTTTCTGAATCTCTATCTCTTTTTGCACTGCTTGAGAAGAATTTTCGATTTCTGATGTAACAAATCCAACAGCAACACCTAACTGATTTTCCATCTCCGTAAGGGTATCAGAATAGAATAAATCAGCATTATCTACTGTTTTATTAAGATTTAATTGTAAATTCTGCAACGAATCATTTAAAATTGTTTTTAACTTGTCTCCACTCTCACGTACTTGTCGAATTAATGATTCGACTTCGTTCATTGTCACATCAGAAGTAGTTCCGTAATAACCAAGAAGTGCCTCCATTGCATCTTTTACTTTTGTATTTTGACCAGAAGCATCAGACTGAATTTGATTAATAAATGTTAAAATATCTGTAGGTCCTTTTTCTTGGTATTTCGTGATACTTTCTTTTTGTAAAGAAAGAACTTCATCAACATTAGCTCTATTTTCAACGATAAACTGGTTTAAAGTATCTTGGTTTTCCTCTAGAACTTTCTCAAGATTTGATCTGAACTCACCTAAAGATACTTGTTGAGTAAACGAATCCAAAGCTGTTACCATTTCTTCTTGTTGAGCTTTATTTTGAGTGTTAATATGACTAAGCTGTTTCTGAATCTCATCGCTAAATTCTGTTTTAATCTGGCTGAATCCTTCGCGTATTACTTTCAGCGTACGATCCAGATGTGTTTGTAAGGTCATTTCTAGAGAATCAGCAAATTCCTGTGAATCAGTTTGGCTTTGTGAAAGAGTTGTAGTCAGCTCATTTCGCATTTGAGTTAGTTTACTCTTAAGAGATGATTCAATAGTAGCAATTTGTGTTATATTTTCTGATGTGATCCGTGTGTTAAAGTCACCTAAACCAGATTCTAGTCCCTCCAAAAGTTGTTGGAAATGTCGCGAAACCGCTTCCAATTCAGTATTCATTACTTTTGCTCTTTGATCAAAACGATTTTCGATTTTCTCCAAATATTTTTCCTGAAGACTAGTAGTAGCTATTTGAAACTGCTCAGAGGCATGTAAAACTTTTTGTATCTCACTTTTACTTTCTTCTAGAGTTTCATTCGTTGCTGTTTCTATTCTCTGTTGAGAACCAGCCAAAGTTTCGAAAATCTTATTTACTGAACCGACAGAAGACTCATTAAATTCTTCTTGGATATCTGTACTAGCATTTTCAAGAGAGTTTTTCAAAGATGTTCTGAATTGATTGCTTCGCATCGGAATTGAAACAAGTAAATTTCTCAGTAATTGCTCAATTGAAGTAGATATTTGTTGAAGTCGTGTTACATCCATCTCCTTTCTTGAAAAGGATTGGTCAACTATTTCTGTAAATCTATCAAGTAATTTTCCAACTTTCGTACTTTGTTGAACCAGTTTAGTTTTGGCAGATCGTCTTAATGACTCCACTATTTCAATAGCTGATTGTTGGGCCTGCTTGTATCCGATCTCCAATTGGTTTAATTCGGCTGACATATCTACCTGAAGTTGACTTAATAATAAGTCCCTAAAAGTATTAAGCTTCTGTTCTGCAGATATTTCATCTATTTCTGAGCTTAGTACGCTTACAGATGCGTTCTGTTCTTGAATCAGTTCAGAGGCGTTTGTAGCAAACTCCTTAAATTCCTTCTTGATTTGTGTTGAGCTTTCTTGTATTGCTATCTCTGTTTGTTTAAGTACTGTCTTTAATGCTGTGTTGATTTCCTTATCAACATCTTTAGATAAATCAGAAAGTACCTGTATCAACGCGTTTTGAACATTGTTTTCTAGTGAATGACGAACATGACCTCTAACATCATCTAAAAATTCCCTCTCCTGATTGCGAGATTCTTGTAAACCAGTATTTAAATTAGTTTTCAGGTCAGTAGAAATATTCTCAGCGTTAGAAAAGAACTCTTGAATCTTTAAGGTCGATTCTGATTCGATAACTGTAAGTATTTCATTGAATTGTGATTGGATGGCTTTAAGTCTGTCAATAGAAGTTTTAATTACAGTGTCAAGTTCTTTTTCATATTTTGTTATTGATTCTTTTAATGTACGTGTTCCTGAGTCAGGAAGATTCTGAAACTCATCCACTGCTTTACTCCAATGGTCATCTATACTTGAGCTTTTGTCTGATAGCAAGGTTTGAGATTCATTTTGTAACTCGGTGATGTTTGAATTGATTATGGTTATTATTTGGTTAACTAGATCTTCTACCTTAGAACGAGATCCTTTTTCTTTTTCTTCAAATGTCTCCTTCAAGGAAGTATCCAAATTAACCTTATGTGATTGTAGCTCTTCATAAGCTTTCTTTATTATTTCTCTAAATTGTACTAATTGGTTTTCAACAATATCCTTAGATTCTTGAAAGGATTTTTTTTGCTCTTCTAATGATTCTTCAATTTGATTAATATGTCTTGACATCATTGATGTTAAGGCTGTGAACGGTAAAGTAGCCATGTAAATATTCGTTGTTTCGTCAAAACGCACGAATCCTTTCTCTAGAAGAGACGCTATTGCTTCTTCAACTTTTTCTGCTAGTATTTCAGAGATTATGATAAGATCTTGTTTTGTTTGCCCACCAAAATTTGTTAATGTCGTTAGAATTTTCTGTTCGGTCTTTGATAAGGCAAAATCAACTTCAGAAGTAGTCATTTCATTCAACTTTTGTTATTCTTTTCCTTTATGTTTTTGGATTTGAGTGTGAATCGTTAAACACTGCACTCCCAATGCGAATCATTGTAGAGCCCTCCTCGAGGGCAATAATATAATCATTGCTCATACCCATTGATAGAATTTTCATCTCAACATTTTCTAACGACTCACATTTATCAGCTAGAGCATCGAAAATCGATCTCATTCTTCTAAAATATGGTCGTGTTTTTTCAGATGAAATGAATGGTGCAATGGTCATTAAACCTTGTATTTTTAGGTTGGATCTAGCATTAAGATCTTGTATTAAACCTTTTAAAAAATCTATTTTTGCTGGAAACCCAAATTTTGTACCATCTTCGCAAATATCAATTTGCAATAGGCAATTAACATTTATATCGTTTCTCACTGCTCGTTTTTGAAGTTCATCTGCAATTGGTATATCTGAGATTGATTGGATAAGGGAAAACTTATTACAAATTTTTCTGATCTTATTACGTTGCAGGTGGCCAATAAAATGCCATGTTACGTTGTTTGAATTGATTTTCTCCATCTTCTCAAGGGCTTCAGATACACGATTTTCTCCTAATATGGGTCTCTTAATTTCTTTTAAGACGCTCATAATGAGCTCTATGGATCTATTTTTAGTAACTAAAACGAGCTTAGGTTTCTGACCACCTTGTTCATACTTTGAGATGACTGAATGAATTTTTTGATATCTTGTTACAATTTTTTGGATTTGATCTCTGTCTTCCAAATGTTATCCCAACTAAGTATATCAAATATCCCTGTGTTTTTGATTATAACACTAATAAGATTGTTTATACAGAGTTCAAAAGTGAATTAAGAGTATTTGTTTACAGATACAATTGCGAAATATACCAAGGAGAGATTAATATTATGAAATTCATTGCTCAACCACAGATTTCTGAGGAAGAAGTATCCTTAGTATCAGCAACAATTCGAAATGGTCAATTGGTTGAAGGTAAAAACGCAAGAGCCCTAGAAAAAAACTTTGCCGAATTGGTAGGAGCAAAACATGCTATTTGTGCGGTGAATGGTACAGCAGCATTGCACCTAGCCCTTGAAGGAATGAATATTTCACCTGGAGCAGAAGTTATTACTCCAGCATTTACGTTCATTGCTTCCGCAAACGCAATAACATTCGGTGGAAGCATTCCTATTTTTGCGGATATTGATCCTGAAACCTATACTATAGATCCTGAACATGTAAAGGAATTAATTACACCTAAAACAGAAGCATTACTTCCTGTTCACATCTTTGGACTTCCATCAAACATGAAAGTGCTTCAAGAAATAGCTGAAGATCATAGTTTAACAATAATTGAAGATGCGTGCCAAGCACATGGAGCGAAAATCAATGGTAAGCATGTAGGCACACTAGGGGATGTTGGGTGTTTCTCCTTTTATGCCACGAAAAATATGAGTACGGGTGAAGGGGGTATGATTGTTACTGATAATGCTGATCTTGCAGAACGTATTCGCAGTATAAAAAATCATGGAAGGGGGCCTAGCGGCGGATATCAACACTTCAGGATTGGATATAATTTCAGACTAGCAGACCCTCTAGCCGCGATAGGATTAATACAACTTCAAAAATTACCGAAGATGTTAAGAAAAAGGAAGAAGAACGCTGAAGCAATGAGAAAAACCATTAATGAATTGGAACATGTACGCATTCAAAAAATTCCTAAAGGTTATACCCACAGTCATTACGTTTTCGCACCAATAGTGGATGAAGACTTTATAAGCGTTGATGAAGTAATTGAAAAGTTAAAGAAAAAGAATATTGCGTCACGACGAATTTATGCACTTGCATGTCATAAACAACCTACTTATATAGATGGTATTAAGAAATGGAGATGGAATAAGTTTGTGCCTTATCCTGACTATAGTAAGGTAAGCTTACCAGTTACTGAAAGGATTTCCACCTCACATTTTGAGATTCCAGTTCATCCAGGAGTCACAGATGCTGATATCGAAATAATTCAAACTACTTTAAGAGAAATCTTCTCTTAACTCTCTTCTATTTAACTAACGTGTCCTGGCATCCAGTCAACAAGAAAATCTCGACCAATCTCGTTGAATTCGACTTTCATCCTTTTAAGTTTCTCAAAAAGTGATTCACTTGTTGATTCTAGTTGTAACGTCTGAAGGATTTTATTTAATTTCGGTTGGGTATTTTTAATACCTGCAATTAAATTT
>JAEOSP010000177.1 GCA_016840305.1 Candidatus Hodarchaeota archaeon | reverse complement strand
ATTGCTCCTTCTTCTTCCCATTCTTCGTCTTCCTCTTCCACTCCACCTGCGGCTGCTTTGTATTCCTCAGTTTCTATAATCGGGTGCTTAACCTTTTCTAACCATGCGGGTAAATCATTTAAATCAGGTACTTCTGCTTCAGTAGCGATTTTATCTCGGATATCTTCTGGTAGAAGATCGTATACACGTTCTTTAACTGTTTGTCCCATCCACACAACTAATTCAATACCACTTTTTAACCCGGCAGCAATTGCATCGTATTGTTGAAACTTTGGACTAATAATATACTGGATACTGAAAAATTTTTTTAAATAAAAATAACGTAAAAAATATAGAAGTCAAGCCCCCGACGGGATTCGAACCCGTGACCTTTACCTTACGAGAGTAATGCTCTACCAACTAAGCAACGAGGGCATTTAATAAGAATGAACATTTTAAAAGTTATTAGAGTTATCTAAATTCTATAATTCATAGAGATCTTAGGATTTTGGGGCTTTTAAATCTTGTTGGGCAATAAATTTTCAAGTTTGTGAAAAAAACTTTCATAGCTTTTTTTACCATCGTGTTTTTAACTCTTAATTAAAGATTGTTAATTCTAAGGAAGAAATTCCTAGCTTTAAATCTTAAATCACTGTGGGTTTTCTAATTTGTGGAAAGGGGAAAGTGGACAATATTATAAATCAAGGGATATATTCTTGCAATTGAGAACAATGAAATTAAGGATTTCTATCTTTCATATTATCTCAATTATTTTTATCTTGTCGTTTCATCAAAGAAGATCGAAGAAAATTGATCAAAAATCAAGTAAATCTTAGGTTTTTTTAGGTGAAATGTGGATTTCAAAGAAATTTATAATGGTATCAGCAACGTAGAAGCTTTTCTTGATACGAAATGAAAATATATCTTTAGTAAATAACAAGGCAAAATTTATAATACAATGAATTAATGATTATAATGATGGTTGAAATTAAGTTAAATTCAGGAGAAGTTATCAAATTAAATTCAGAATTGGTTCATTTAAAAGATTGTTTCATTAGACTTAGGGAATTGTGTATATGGTATAGAAATTGGGCTAAAGAAAAGAAATACTCTAAAGGTATTTATCAAGCCTTGCAAAAAAGAGAGGAATGGAAGGAAGCTCGAAGAATCCATATAAAGATCTCAAGAGATTTAAATCATATACCAGAGAATAAATACTTAAGATGTTCTGAATGTCTAAAACCCACAGCAGAATGGAATTTGGTAATGCATCATAAGGAGTATGATTGGGATTATTTATTTGAGCAAGGAATCCAACTGATATGTAGGAGTTGTAACAATAAAATTCATGGTAAAGAGAAAAAGAAGGAGTAAGATTTGATCAATACTTAAAAAATTTCGCTAAGTATGAATCTTGACATAATACCTCAATTTTTTGTCTTAATTACTATTGTAAATATGAACCAAATATTTAAATGTTTGACTCATAATTTTCTTTTTTCAATAGACTGAGGACTACTCCAGCTATGCCAAAAATGGTTATTAGAATAAAACTTGGATATCCTGGAATACTAGGTGGTGTATCAGAATTATTATTATCATCATCATCATGAGGTTCTGGTATATCATCAAATGAATATACCTGACATTCTCCATTATTACTAATTTGAGTGCCTTGACAACTCGTACCAATCGAAATGCAGTATAAATTGTTGAAAAAAACGTTGTTGGTAATGGTATTGAAATTACTGCTAAATCCAAGCATTATGCCACATTCATTATTGTCTGATACTGTATTGGTTTCTATAAGGCAATTACTACTCGCTGCAAGAAAGATTCCCTCGTCGTTATGGTTAATAGTATTCTCTTTAATCTCGGAATTATTTGTATAATCACAAACAATGCCATAAAACCCGTTATATGAAAGGTCATTGTCGTAGACCGCAATTTCAGAACATTCGAGTAATTCAATCCCTGCTCCAGATGATTGGTGAATATTGTTCATCTGAATTAAACTTTGGGAGCATTCTACTAGCGAAATGCCGTATTCCTTGCTGTTATGAATTGTATTATGCGCTAATACCAATATCGAGCTAGTTACTATGCAAATACCACAAAATCCGTTACTATAAATTATCGAATTGAAAATAAATCCGTTCGAAACATTTTCAAAAATTATTCCTGAACCAAATTCGTTTTGACTTGTATCAAACAACCTACAATCTGCTATCTGAAAGAATTTATTAGAGTTCTGCACCATAATGCAATAGGGACCTTGCATACCGTCAATACGAACATCGAGTATGGTATAGGGATCTCCTGGAGCTCCAGAACCAAAGCACCAAGGATTATTGGAAGCAAATGTAGCCCAGTTATGCGTCGGATCTGAATCATCAATGAAAATTGGAGAAACGTCTAAGTAACTAGGAGAAGGGGAAGCAACACGAATAGGCGAGCTCTGGGAAAACATGCCACAAAACCCAAACAACAATAAAGTAAGTATTATACCTTTCTTAAAATATGAAGTTGACATTATACTCTCGTATAAATTGATTTTTGCACTTAATACTGTTATGAATATATAAAGAAAAAAAGAGGAAGACTGAGGATTGAAAACTGATTTATTTTAGATTTTAACTTTGTGCTAGTAGGTTTTTTCATAAGCTACGCTCTGAGAAAAACTTAGTTTAACAAACTATCTTTACGTTGATAACCCTCTATAGCAAATGAAGCGTACTTTTTAATAATGATTTTATAGTTGTAAGCATGACTTTAAGTTCAGATTGGAGATTGTCTAACGATTGATTTTCTACTCTTTGAAGACTTGAGAAATGAGTAAGTGTTTCAATCCATTTCTTTTTCAGTTCATAAGCGGTGATTAAATCTTTGCAGGAAATGGGTGGTAGGATAACATGCAAATGTACAAAATTAAACTCATAGTCCAATACTTCAAGTGTTTCAT
>JAEOSP010000176.1 GCA_016840305.1 Candidatus Hodarchaeota archaeon | reverse complement strand
ATCTTCGGTGGGTTATTAACTTCATAATAGACTCTCAATTTGAAATTATTAAAATCAAGACCACCTTCACCATCGGTAACTGAAATATTTACCCAGTACCATCCAATATCATCTAATTTCGGAGTTCCAGAAAGGATACCGGTACCAGATTCGATATTTAACCAACTTGCATTAGTATCTAAGGACCAAATTAGATCTTCATTTATATTATCCTCATCCACAGCTTCATAATCCACATAATATAGAACATTCACAGTGGCACCTTTGATATCAATTGTGGTTATTATTGGGGCGGAATTACCTTTCTTAACAATAAGAATGAAGTCATGCCAATCTTGACCTCCATCTCCATCGTCAACGGTTATATTAACATTATACCAGCCAGCATCCGTGATAGTGGGTAAACCCGTCAGAACACCCGAACCTGGATCAAGAACTAACCATGTTGCATTGGTGCTTAATATCCAAGTAAGTTGAGATAAGGGGCTGTCAATATCCGTGGCATTGTAATCCACTTCATAAAAAGTACCTACTTTTACTATTGGATTATCGTCTGTGGTTATAAGTGGAGGATCATTAACATTTAATACGATTAAGGTGAAATTAGAAAAATCTAATCCTCCATCCCCATCAACTACAGATACATTAATCCAATAAGTTCCAACATTTTCATTATCAGGTAATCCCTCAACAATACCCGTCTCTGAATCAATTTTTAACCATGAACTTGCATTAGATTTTATAAACCATTTTTGTGACTCAATAGGACTGTCATTATCAACCGCATTATAATCGACGAAATAAATAGAATCTTCATAAGTGTATTCGATATTATTAGTAACAATTGCCGGATCGTCATTGACCCCAATGACAGTAACCGTGAAATTTGTAAAATCTTGATCTATTGAATCATTATATGTAAGATTGACCCAAAAAACACCAATATCGTCACTGTTTGGGGTGCCGTAAAGAATTGCATCTTGAGGATTGAAATTAAGCCAACTAGCATTAGTAAAAAAATTCCAAGTTCCCTTTTGTCCAAAATTACTAAAATCTATATCTTCAAAATGATATTTAACTTCATAATACATGTTTTCATAGGCTGTTAGGTTATTTTCAGTAGTAATTTGGGGAGGCGAATTGTATACGGTTGGATTATTGAAAAAATTTGTACCCAAAGAATAATTTCCATCAGAGGTCCAGAATTTATATTTATGCGTTCCAATTGATAGATTTTTAACTTCTAAATTATATTTTTTTCCATTCCATATTTGTTTATCAGAAGGTAAAGTTTCATGCATAGAAAAATTTAATCCACTTATGTTAATGGAAATTTCGGTTGGCAATTTATTTCCTAAATGCAAATATGTCACTGTAAAATTAAAAATTGAACTTGAATTACCTGTTGTTGGTTTTACTTTTGGATTTAATAATAAAATCGGAAAATCGGTGGTATATCTATAGAAAATATCCCAATCTGGACCAGAATTTGCCAATCGGGTTATATCTCTCCAAACCACATAGGTTTTTCCTTGATCTGTTACAACATCAGCATAATAAGATTCGTCATTGTTGTAATTATTACCTTCTACAGGTTCGGAAACTGCTTGTATGTTCTCCCAATTTTCTCCGCTTGGTTTTTTTCTAAAAAAGATATCATTATCAACATTTGAATTCAAAGTGTTATTATAATCATGCCAAACTATAGAAACATTATTGTTTTCAACCGATATTGCCGGTGAAAAAGAACTTGCAATATTATAATTATTACCTTCAACAGGTTCTGAAACTATTTCAACGGGTTCCCATTTGACACCTGTTAAATTGCATTTAAAAAATATGTCTACATCTGAACCAGAGTTATTTGTATAATTACCGTCTGCCCAAACTACATAGATCTTACCATTTTCTATAGCTAGATCTACAGAAAATGAACCTTTATTATTTATATTATTATATTGAACAGGTTCTGAAATTACCTGGACTGTTTCCCATGATAATCCGTTTAAATTGCATCGATAGAATACATCATAATCTCCACCAGAATTATGTGTTTCGTTCTCGTCCCTCCAGACTACATAGATCTTGCCATTTTCAGATGCAATTTTTGGCATTTCAGAACCCCTATAATTGTGGCCCTGACCTGGAACTGGCTCTGAAATTACTTGGATTGACTCCCATTTTGTTCCAGTAATATTACTTCGATAAAAAATGTCTGT
>JAEOSP010000175.1 GCA_016840305.1 Candidatus Hodarchaeota archaeon | reverse complement strand
GCTAAAAGAATTTTTTTCTTGTTTATATCTATAAAGTAATTGTTACTATTCAAACAACGTCGAATTTCGTAATTTATAGCCAATAAACAGATAGAAAGATCATTCAATTCAATTATAGGATTTAGACTTTCTTATCTTTGATTCTTATTTGAATGTTTGGGGCTTAAAATTAAGTTGAAAGGTAAGTACCTACAATTGAGACTCACTCAGAAAAGAAGAAAATTGATTTGTAGAGAAAATCTTGGATTAAAAGAAAACTCGTACAAGATTTAAAGAAAAAATAGAGAAAGAGGTATATTATACCTGTTTCATTAATTCGGGGAGTACTTCGTGTAAATCACCGATAATTGCAAAGTGAGCAATTTCTAAAATGGGTGCTTCTTCATCTGTATTGATCACTATGATCGTTTTACTACTGCGTATTCCAACTAGATGTTGGATTGCACCTGAGATCCCGCAGGCAATGTAAAAATCTGGAGTAACAGTTTTCCCAGTTTGACCAATTTCATGGTCATATGGTACCCATCCAGCATCTACAGCGGCACGACTAGCGCCTACCTCTCCGCCAAGAGCTTTTGCAGATTCAAAAACAACTGCAAACTTCTCTTGGCTACCGACCCCACGTCCACCACTAACTAGAAGTTTTGCTTTTGTAATATCTACAGATATTTTTGCTATTTTTTCATCAACAAAAGCTTCTCGTTTGTCTGAATCCTGAACAACGGGACTAAAATCGACAATTTCTGCTGATAAACTCTCATCAGGTTCAGCTTCTGGATTATTACCACCAAGAATGGTAGCGAAATTTAACTGATCAACTCCGGCTTCCATCTTAATGAATAATTTCTCTTCAAATAATGGGTGAATTCCTTCAAATTCATCATCATCGACTGAAAAACTTTTCATTGAAGCAAACATTGCCTTATTGAATCGAGCAGCTAGTCTTGGCATAAGTTCCTGACCATAAAGACTTGCACCTGCAATGACAAGCGTGGGATTGGATTCTTTGATCAAAGCTTCAATCGTTCTGGTATGATAAAGTATGTTTACACCGCTAAATTGTGGATCATCGACCTTATAAACCTTCTTTACACCAAATTTACCAGCTTCAACTGCTAGATCACCAATACCAATGCCTAATATTATACCTTCCACATCAGCATTCATTGTGCTAGATAGAGATTGTACAACAGTTAAACATTCTTTGGTAAGTCCAACAATCTTACCTTTTGCATTCTCTAATATTACTAAAATTTTGGCCATCATCATACACCTCTATTTATAAGCTCCTAAATTCAAACCTTTTTCTTTCAAAGCGCCCAGAAGTTGCTCAACCAATTCATTTGGATCACCATCATCAAATACAACGCATTTCTCAGCTCTTGCAGGAGGTTCTTCGATATCATCAAATTCAACCGAGGGTTTTTCGTCATCTATTCCAAGATCGGAAATTTCCCAAACAGGAACATCAGTTTTACTTGCTTTCATAATTCTACGTACACTTGTATAACGTGGTTCTTCATATTCACCAGTACTCGCTATACTTAGAACTGCAGGCATCTGAAGTTCCATAGTTCGTGTTCCTCCTTCAATGACCTTATCAACAGTAATTTTATCACCACTGAAGGATATTTTTTCCACCCAACACGCAAGTGGGAGATCGAGGAACTCGGCGACCATAGGGGCCATTGTTGCAGTACCATAATCGTAACTCTGCATTCCAAAAATTAGAAGGTCATACCCTCCAACTTTTTTAGCAGTAGCAGCAAGTATTTTTGCTACAGAAAAGAAATGAGTAACTTCCGCCTCAGAATTTTCTATTCGAATTGCTTCATGACAACCCATTGCGATAGCTTCTTTTACTACTTTATCTGCCATGTCAGACCCTAAACAAATTGCAGTAACTTTTCCATCTCCCTTTTCTTCAACAATACGAAGAGCTGCTTCTATAGCATGTTTATCATAATTGTTGGTCATAATATCGCTCTTATCATCCCGATCTCCTGGAAATATTTCATCAGGATCAAGAGGAGCGTTTCTGTCGATTGTTGCTTTTACAAATACTAGTATATTCAAAGTTAGATATCCATCCTTTGTTTTCATTTTTGAGCACGAGAAAGGGTACCACGAGAAATAATCGTCTTTTGCATTTCTGAAGTTCCCTCATAAATAGTTAAAACACGGGCATCTCTGAAGAGTCGTTCAACACGATATTCACGAGAATAACCGTACCCACCATGGATCTGAACCGCATCATAAGTTACCTTTTGAGCAAGTTCAGTGGCCCAATACTTCGCCATTGATGATTCAACTTGTGTATCCTCACCAATATGTTTCAAATGAGCAGTATTAAGGTACATTAGCCGTGCTTGGTGTACACGTGTTGCCATATCTGCCAACATGAAAGAAATTGCTTGATGTTTTCCAATTGGCCTTCCGAATTGTGTTCGCTGCATTGAATAATTTATACTCTCTTGAAGGGCTGTCTCGGATATACCTACCGATTGTGCAGCAATTCCTATTCTACTAGAAGCTAAACTTCCCAGAATAAGTCTCAATCCATCGTTTTCTTTACCGAGTAAATTTTCTTTAGGAACTTCAACACGATCTAAGGCCATTGAAGCCGTAATTGAACCATGAAGTCCCATTTTTTCCTCAATTCTCACTACTTCAAGATTTTCCTTAGCAATTTTTGGATCAATGATAAAAGCACTCAATCCACGATGTCCTGCAGATTTATCCGTGACAGCAAAGGTAATATATGTCCCTGCAGCTCCACCATGAGATAACCAAATTTTATTCCCAGTTAAATAGTAGGAATCGCCTTCTTTTTCTGCTTTCGTGGTAACTGCTGAGATATCTGAGCCAGCATTTGGTTCAGAGAAAGCCATAGCGCCGATTGCATCCCCACTCGCTAAGAGAGGCAAATACTTCTCTTTAGCTTCAGGTGTTCCGAACTTATTAATGATTTCAATGTTCAACCCCTGACTAGGAAAGAACATAGAAAATGCAAGAGAAGCGCGAGCCATTAACTCAATAACAGCATTCCATAGTGTATAACTTAGACCAAACCCATCATGCTTCTCTGGAACAATAATTGAGAACAGATCATTCTGTTGACATTTCTTGTATAAATCCATCATTCCTGAAGGGTAAGTCGCTTGTTTTGTTTCAGGGTTGAAATGTGCCCCTTCTTCGTCCCAATCTTGTTCTTTTTCGATGATTTCGTTCATTGCAAGCTCATAAACCATTTCAAGAATCATTTCATTTTGTTCTTGAGCTTCTTTATCGAAATTAAGAGTTTTAAATATCTTTGATAGCTGCTTCATGAAGCGTACCTCAAAATAATTACTAACAAAATATAAATTGCGTTATACTAAGAGGAAGAATACTTCTTTGAAGAATGTTACGGGGTTACGAAACAAATGAAAAATAACTACTTATGAAATTATAGCTTCAAGAAAGAATTAGTGATTCCGAATTTGGTCAGATATCATTTTTTTTTGACTGGTAGCTCTATCATTCTTTTTTTTTTCTTGAAAAGTAACGCTAGATATTATTTCATTAGCTAAAAGTTTGAATGCTTTGTCTATGTTAATATCTTCCTTAGCAGATGTTTCTATGTAATGGACAGAAAAACCATATTTTTCCTTAAGAAGTTTAGTTATCTCTGCTGCATACTCCTTACCATAATGAGAGGATACTTGGTTAGGAAAAGCTGGATTATCACGTAGATCACACTTGGATCCTATAATAAGAAGAGGGGTCTTTCCAATACCGTTTAAATTCCAATAGCTTTGAATCCATTCAACCAAATTCATGTATGACTCTTGATTCGTAACATCATAAAAGCATAACGCTCCTACAGCCCCACGATAGTATAAATCCCTTACTGCTTTGAATCGTGGTTGACCTGCAAGATCCCAGACCTGAAATTTTATATCATAGGTCGTTTTTGACTCAGAGTGATACGTAGTAATCTCTTGGGATGCAAAATCAGCACCAATTGTCATTAAATACTCAGTTTTGAATCCTTCACCTAACCATGCACGACGTAGGGCAGTTTTTCCGACTCCACCATCACCTATAAGTACGATTTTTGCACGAATCTTTGTTCCTGAAAAAGATTCCCTTCTACGTGATGTAACTCTTCGATTCATTGTTCATTCCCTAGCTAGTTTAATACCCCGACCTCTTACGTACTTTTTTTTGGATTCAGGTTAATGGTATATTGTTGGTTATTTATTTCCCCTTTATCATAGAAGTTAAACTCCCCCTTATAAAGGAATCGTTTCTAATACAGTTACTTAAAAATAAAGCATTCGTAAGGGAACTGTAAGTTTCTTGGCACTTTCGATATGTATTTATTTCATCCCCTCTGAAATGAACTTTGTAATTCTATTCTATACAATTTTTACTAAAGTATGGAAGATTGGAATGATAGTTGTTTACATCTAACTGATAGGGGCTATATTACCAAAATAATAATCTTGAGAAAAATCTACCAATATAATTCATTTAATCTATGAGTAAAGGATAAATTCATAGTTAAGAGCCCGTAAATACACGACCAAGAGGTTATTCCTATGAATAGACCAGTTATTACAAGTTTAACTCGAACACCAATGGGTAGAATGATGGGAGCTTTTGCTAATTTTCCAGCAGCAAATCTAGGAGGCATTGTTATAAAAGAAGCGGTAAAGCGTTCACAATTAGAGCCTTCAGAGATTGATCATGTCATAATGGGGCAAGTAATTTCAGCTGGATGTGCACAGAATACAGCACGCCAATCTAGTATTCATGCTGGCTTAGAAGTAAAAACAGGTGCAATCACAATAAACAAAGTTTGTGGTTCTGGGATGGCGTCCGTAATATGGGCAGCTCAAATGATTAAAACAGGAGATATGGATGTTGTAGTAGCAGGAGGAACCGAGAATATGTCCATGGCTCCTTACTTGCTAATGAAGGGAAGACAAGGATATCGTTTCGGTAACGATCAACTTGTAGATTCTATGTATCATGATGGGCTATATGATATCTACAATGATATGGCTATGGGAAATACTGGAGATATTGTTTCTGATCGCTTTAATATCAGTCGTGAAGAAATGGATGAATATGCTTATCAATCTCATCAACGAGCTCATAAAGCAACAGAAACAGGAAAGTTTAATGATGAAATCACTCCTGTAACAATTAAAGTTTGGAAGAAGGGTGAAATTTCTGTTACAAGAGATGAAGGAATTCGTCCTAACACAACTGTAGAAGCGTTAGCAACATTAAAACCCGTTTTTTCAAAGAAAGGAAAAGTTACCGCTGGAAATGCTTCTCAAATATCAGATGGAGCCAGCGCACTTGTAATTATGTCAGAAGATTTAGCGAAAGAAAAAGGAATTCCAATTCTAGCAACGATAGTTGCATATGGAACAAACGCAACAAAGCCCGAATGGGTAATGGAAGCACCAGTGGAAGGAGTTAAACAACTGATGGAAAAAACTTATACATCCATTCAAGATTTCGACCTCATTGAACATAACGAAGCATTTGCAGCTGCTTCATGTGCAGTTAGAAATGAATTAAAAATTCCAGATAAAAAATTCAACGTGAATGGAGGAGCAGTGGCATTAGGCCATCCACTTGGTTGTTCAGGATCTCGAATATTAGTAACTCTGTGCTCTGAACTTGAAAAACGTAAAGGAAAAAAGGGTTTAGCAACAATATGCTTGGGAGGTGGAGAAGCTATGAGTATGATCATCGAAAGATGATTATTCTCTTTTTTTCCTAATTTTATGGATAATAACTTGTTTTTGGTTCTTTTTTTCAGCTTTGAAGTTAGGGGATTTTGTATTTTGCCTCGATTCATACACTTTTAAGTATATTTCTTACATATGTCTAAGTGTAATAAATATTGATGAATCTGTAAATGAGGATCCAAATTATGTCAACAAGTAAGATAATTGAAGTAATTGATGTAAAGAAGCATTATTCATCTAAAAATCGACAGAGTTTATTTAGAAGTAAAAAGAATGTTGTTGAAGCACTTAAAGGAGTTACATTTGATGTTGATCAAGGGGAAATTTTTGGTCTTCTAGGCCCAAATGGAGCAGGGAAAACAACTTTAATCAAAATTCTGACGACATTACTACTTCCTACTTCTGGGATTGCGCGTGTAAATGGTTATGATCTACATCAAGACAAAGAGATTAAATCATCTATTGGAGCGATGCTTATGGGGGAACGAGGTTTATATTGGAAACTTACTGGTACAGAAAATTTGGAATATTTTGGAGCCCTCTATCATGTTCCCCGAAAAGTACGTCGGGAGAGAATCAAGTCTTTAATAGAATTACTAGAATTAGAAAAAATTGCCAATCGTACCGTAGAAACCTATTCTTCTGGTCAAAAGATGAAAATGGTCTTTGCTCGTGCTCTTATCAATGATGCTCCGATTCTCATGCTTGATGAACCAACAAATACTCTAGATGTAAAGGAAGCTCGTCGTCTACGAAAAATTGTCCGAGAACAAAATGAGGATTACAATAAGACAATTATCTATTGTACACACTTGATGTCAGAGGCTGAAGAGTTATGTAATCGAGTTGCTATTATTGATCAGGGGGATATTATAGCCCTCGACGATCCTCAAAATCTTAAAAATGAATTACAAGAAAATGATATATTGAATATCGAAGGTACAATTCCTGATCATGTTCCATCTACTCTCTCTTCTCTTCCAGGAATTCTATCAGCGAAAATGCTAGTTCGTCAAGTTAACAATGGGGAAACCAAGGAAATACCATACTTGAGTGTTACTTGTAAGGATAGCCATGAATCATTACCCAAAATCATCACTTCATTAACAACTGATGGAGCGATTATTCGAAATATCGACAGAGCAGAAACAACATTAGAAGATGTTTTTGTAGAAAAAACTGGCAGATCCTTAATGGATGATACCCGTCAAGCCATCAAAGCTAAATAAAATTTAGGAGAATGATTTTATGTATCTTCAATCTAATAATCTAACATTTAAAGGACACATTGGAGTTGCATGGAGCACATTTGTTGTTCGGATCAAAACAATTTCTCGTTACAAGGGTATGCTTTTCATGGATATTCTGCTGCCAGTGTTTTTAGCTGCAATGCCGATTTTATTAGGACAGGCACTAGCAGGATCAATTTCTGCTGCTAACACAAATTTTGAGCAAAATACAGGTTTGATCGGTGCAAATTATGTTGCTTTCATCATAATTGGAGCAAATGTTTTTTCAAGTGTAACTACCTCTCTTTGGCTTTTTGGATTTTTTATCAGGCGAGAACAGACATTAGGAACTCTTGAAGCATTATTTATGACACCAGCTCACCAAATATCTATTTTAGCTGGATTAACATTATATGTTGAGATCAGATCGCTAGTTACCTTTGTAGGAGGGTATTTACTTGGCTGTTTGATCTTTAATATCAATCCGATGCAGGGAGAAGTCCTTTTAGCATTGTTCCTCCTTCTCTTTGGTTTAATACCTATCAATGGATTGTCATTTTTACTGGGTGCGTTAGTTTTGAAAGTAAAACAAGCAAACGCATTATTAAATACTCTACAATGGATAGTAGGTTTATTTATGGGAGTTTTTATTCCAATTACCGTTCTTCCAGTCACTTTTCAAGTCATAGCATATTTATTTCCTGGATTCTGGCTAAATTATAGTATTCAAGCTGCTCTCATTGGATTAGAATGGTTCTTCATCAATATGTATGGACACTTAGCAGTACTATTTATTTTTGCATTAACCTGTCCTCTTATCGGTTATTGGATATTCGCTAAAGTAGAATCACGTAGTAGAAAAACCGAAGGAATAGGTACGTTTTGAGAGGTGATTAAATGGTATTAGCGACACATGAAATAAACCGTTTACATGGAATAAAATCTTGGTGGAGTCAATTTTACTCGATGACCAAGAAGGAATTTACAGTATTGACACGATATAAATTTACCTTCATTCTTTCTTTTCTTCAAGTAATGGTGCTTATGTTCATTTTCACCGCCGCTGCAATGATTCTCACACCCCCTGAGATGGAGAGTTATGGTGTAGGTTTAATGTTTTATTCTTTTATTCTCTTTATGTTTTTCTCCACCGCCCTTTGGGATATTGGTAACTCATTACGAGAAGAACAATATCAAGGGACATTAGAATCACTATTTATGTCACCTATCAGCTATTTCTCTACACTAGTATCAAGAATCTTGTCTAATGTTCTT
>JAEOSP010000174.1 GCA_016840305.1 Candidatus Hodarchaeota archaeon | reverse complement strand
GGTGGTGGTACTGGTTGTGGGGGAACCCCAGCTCTTGTTGAACTGTTACATAAACATTTTTCTGATGAACGTAGAATATTCATTTATGTATTTGGTGTCCTACCATTTGAAAACCAGTCTTCTGAAGCAATAAACTCAATATGGTCCTTATCAACTCTATTAAGAAATCAATTAGAACCAAAAAAAGGTCCAAATTTAATTTTCTTGTTATCAAATAAAACTATGTTGAAACGAGTAATGGAGTGGAGAGAAGGCCGAGCTAATGGTTTATTAGATCAATCACTTGGTATAGATTCCTCAAATTTAACAACAAAAGATGAAAAATTACGAACAAATGCTGGAGTAGAGTTTACACAGTTAGTAAATCCGCTAGCTCTACGTACAATAGAATCAATTCTTTCTCCAAGCATTCAAGAATATGGTAAAAAGGTTATGCCAACAACTGACTTAGCTGACTATTCTCGAAGGTTAGATCCTGTTGTAGTTCCGTGTTTCTTTGAAGATATGTATTTTTTGCCAGAATATGGACGAATGGATAAGCAAATGGCTTTAGCAGCTAGATATACGGTTAATCATTGTTCCCTAACGGATATTGATAAAAAACCTGCTGCGGGTTCAGTATACTCCATATTGACTGGAAATAAAGATATTTCGAAACTTGAGTATTCTGCTTACTTGAAAAAGATTTTAGCTCCCTATTTAGTGAAAGGAGGATCCATTCAACCATCATTTGTTTCATATGATGATCCAGAAATGGAAAAATCTTCTTTACTTCTCCTTTTTGGTTTACCTCGTATTCCAGAATTACGGGATGTTTTCAATGATGCTTCTAATCTGATTGCATATCATAATGATTCAAAGTCCACAATTAAGAGAGGCTGGTTTGAAAGATCAAAAGGTATTCCACATGAAGAATTACAGATAGCGATGGATGATATTCAGAATTTATTCGGCAAATATATGACCGATGAAGATAAGAAAGAAGGAAATAATAAATAATTCGACTTACCAATGAATTTATTATTATTCTGCAAAGATTGACAAGGATACTGTAAGGTACTAATCTGGTGTGGCCTAGTTAATGATTTGACTTGATTCTTCTTCGATTTTTATAACAGTTGATTCACTATCTTTGCTAACTGTTCCATTTTTACCAAAACATATTGTAATGGAGCCACTTTTTGAGCAATTCCCGTAAGGAGAAGTTCAGATTTAATATTGCGGAATACGAAAACATAATCTTTTGTCTCAAGTATTGTTTGCAGCTCTTCACGTTCATATTCCTCAGATAACCTATCATAAGACGCCAACCAGAGATTGGCTGGTAAGATTATTCTATCAGTATCTCCTTCTTCGAAAACAGGTAAACCATCATCTGTGTAGATAGCTACACCTGCCATTTCAGCATGTGATTTAATAAATTCTTCAATTGCCCCTGATACTGATTGAGCTTTCGTACTTCTAAGAATAAGAGCTTGAACTATCTCCCCTACTACATTAAAGATGGATTGATCAAATATTGATGTACTTCGATAATTAATGTCGATTCCATCCATCGGAGCAAAGTACGAGAAAATTGTTTCAGTAACTTTTTCTTTCATATCAGGTATTAATAAATCCATTTTGTGGAGAAGACAGAAGATAATTGCTCCTTTGGAGTATTCTACTAGTTTTTTTTGGGCCAGATTAAAATAAAATCTTGAAGTAGAAACAGAGTCGAAATTTGACACATCTATTACCCAGATAAGAACCGCGACCTCACTAAAAATGAATTCAGCTTGCTCTCCCACAAAAACAGAGATAAAACTCTCTTGACCACCACAATCGAATATTTGAAAAGGCGCATCAATGATATTTTTTGTTGAACGAGTATAATTAATAGTCGCATGATAATCCTTAACATCTTCTAAAGATTTACCTTCAAATACAATCGATCTAATGCTACTTTTACCACTTGCTCCCAGTCCCATAAATAATACTTTACTAGGCTGATTAGTCTGTTGCATTTATGATCACAACATTTTTTGAATTCAAGTGAATTATTACTATACAGGAAATTGGTTATTATTATTTATTGATAAAAATAATATCAATAATTATAAATAGATTCTCCCAATAAATTTCGAATGATTTAGATGCCTTATTAAAATGATATTCAAAGATATATATGAACATATTCAATAATAATCTTCTTCTCTGATCTTTAATTTACGTCTGATACATAGGATAAATAGAGCGATGTCGCGATGGGTTTCGGAGTCTGAAATTTCTCAACAACTCGGATATAAAATTTTAATTGCTGGATTAAGTGAGGCTGGGAAAACTGCAGTAAAGCGAATCTTCTTTTTAAAACAGCAAACCGAAGACGTGAATAAACTTTCAGCTACAATCAATTACGAGAGATTGTCTCTCGCTGTGAATGACATACCAGTCACTATAGTTGATCTGGGTGGACAAAAGATCTTTTTAAAACGTTTCCTAAAGGGATTTAGTCCATTTGTATTTAGCAATGTCAAAATATTTATTTTCTTGATTGATGTTGCAAATAAAACCTCCCGAAATAACGCAATTCAATATTTCAGTTCCTGCTTAGAGAAATTGAAGAAATTCTCTCCCGCCGCCAATATATTTATTTTCTTACACAAAAATGATTTAATTAGGAACAGCCCCAATTATGAATCAATTCATGAGCAATTAAAGGAACAATTCCAAATTGAGTCCTCAAATCAAATAAAATTTTTTAGAACAACAATTTATAGACCTGAAACTGTTATTGACACGTTTGGGCGGATTTTTGAACTTTCTATTCCAGAGCTTGCTCAAAGCGACTTTGTAAACGGTCGATTGATTGGAGAAATAGAGGAACATCATGAAATTGCTATGACACTTTCAGAAAAAAGGGAACCAGCAGTTCCAAGAGCACAACCACGACTAATACCAAAAGAAATGGATGGAGATACTGCTGCTGCAGAGAAATTACGTTTAATAATGAAACAGTCTTTGAAAACATTTAATGATGTTTCTGACGAATCAAGTGTCTTTCTTGGTAACGCAGCAAGTGAAGAATCAATTTCGGAAACAACCTTAATCCACAGGGTTCCAAATTCAGATGAAATAGAAACAATAGACACTTCAGCACATCTTAAGAAGATTTCTAGTGAAGCTGAACCTCAATCAACAACTCCTACTAGTTCGGTTGAAATAAATCACCTAGTTGAATTCTATCGTATCAGCATTGAAGAAGCAAATGAACTCGTAAATAGCGGATGGAACCAATTATTCGAAATGGGTGTTACTTCTGGAATGTCTGTACCTTTAGTAAGTGATATATTCTTAAAGTACTTGCCGTTTATTGAGAAATCTCAAGGGAAAGAAAAGTGTAGAACCATTGATAAGAATAAACTTCTAGAATTATTTTCTGTGATTCTTAGGGGAGGATTAAATGAAGAAGATATCGTTACATGTCTAGTATTAGCAACTGAAAAAGTACAATTAAGTATGAGAGAAATAGTTCAAAATTATTTCCCACCTTCTAAAGAAGTAGTTCCGAAGAAAAAGAAAGAAGTAAAAAAGAAATTAGTAGATTATACAAAGTTAGATGTTCCAGTTGAGATAGAAAGCGACGAAGGGATTATTGCATTACCAAATACTCAAAGTATGGGCTTTAAAGTAAATTTAGTTGATGATGGCCTTAATACTCTTATTTCTTTTCTGCAACGGAGCAGTATGGGGCAAAAGGAAATGTTGGGAAGTTCTTTAATTTCGTCTGAAGCAACTGAAGAAGAAATCCTTTACTTACTAGCCTATGAAAAGAATCTTATGAGTCTTGGCGTTTTTGAAGATGGTATTTCTTCAATGCATTTCGCAGCTAAGATAATCTATGCATCAATAAGGCAATTAAAAGCCAAAAAAATCAGCTCTACTTTAGATGTCACTACAAAAACAGTTCGAAGTGAAACTGGAGTTAGAACGGATTTGGTTGAATATATTATTCCAATTGAGTTAGAAACCAGTGGAAACGATCTCTTTCTTCCAGATAGTGAATCAGTTGCTTTTAATCTAGAATCTGTAAAAAAAGGATTTATCCTTAGTTTTACTCAACGAGGATTTCCCATTGGACAGGCACACATTTCTGAAATGATATCAGAGCAACAGCTTGAAAAATTATTGAAAGAAGCATTGCAAATTCCTATAGAATCAGAGGGATCAGTTAAATTTGCTAGCAAGATTGTCTATGCTTCAATAAGAGCCGCCTTGCGATTTAAGGAAATTTCAGAAACACAAGTTATCATAAAACATGAACAAAAGAAAGACGAAACCTCGGATAAGCTGAAAGAATATTTGAATCTACTTATCGACAATGAAGACCTTTTCTAATTCTCTTCTCTCGTTTCTCTGCTTCTTGTAAGACTAACAGCTTATAGGAAACAACTAAGAATGTAGATCATTTTTGTCTGACAAAGCAATTTTCTCGTATTCAGAGACCTCTCTCTTACAACCTTAAAAGGCTTTTTGGCAAATTGAAATTAATGATATTACTGAATTTTATGTTCGGATTACCGTTTACTTACACAAATAAGAATTAGAATACAATCCAAAGAGATTAGAAAAAGAATACAAACAACTAATTAATACTTTTTAATTGTTAATAATCCGTCCTTTGCAATAGATTGGATATTCAACGAAAAAGAAATCTAGGATGATTTAAAGGTTCTATTTTCAAAAAGTTTAAGACAGTGAATAATTATTGTTTATTTGCCCTATAAGCGTGGAAATACCGAGTGGTTTATTGATAATAAATGAAACTAGATCTAGTATTCATTTCTTTCACACAACCACCAAATTTTCAGGTTTATGGGCATCTTAAATACGGAAGGGATCATATCTTGATTCAAAAATACCCTACTGCCATGTATAATACTTTTCCTCCTATAGCTGCCGTTCTTTTCGATGGTAGTTATTGGAATTATATCAGAAGATTATTTGGATCACTCGACGTGGACTTAACTGCCTTGAGTGATGAAGTGTGTCAACCTGCTTATCGTCTTCGAACTTATTACTTTGATGGTAAAGATAATCATCGTCAAAGTTTTCATGATGGTATTCGCATCTTGCCAAGGTTTGAAGTTATTCTCGGTGATGTTGTAGACCGAATAACTGATTGTCCTCATTGTAAAAAACCAATTACTGTAAAAGAACAGAAACGCGTTGATGTTCAACTAGCTGTACAAATGGTTCATTTAGCTACCTCCCAACAGGTTAGTCTAATTGTATTAGTCGCGGGCGATAGGGATTTCATTCCTTCAGTGGAAATAGCAAAACAATCTGGAGTCATAGTTCGTTTGGTTCATGGCCCACCGAAAACTACATCCACTGATCTCCGTCAGTTTGCAGATGAAACAATAGAACTAACTGAAAAATATTTACAGAAGTTTTTACGTGAACCTAAAAAAATTAAGGATAAAAAAAGCTCTCAGGTTAAAACTAAAGTCGTTTCAAAGTCTATAGCTAAAACGACTACGAAAACTACAGAGGAAATTAGTGAATTGCTTGTAAAAGCAATCCAGAAAACCCCTATGACTACTGATGGAGATATTTTGGCAAGTCAGCTTGGTATAACTTTATCGGAGATCGAACCTCAATGGAAGGTAAAATATGGCTATAAATCGTTAGCTGCTCTGCTTGAAAGAAGTAAATCACCATTATTCACTCCTAAAAGGAAAGGAAAAATATTATCCATCGTTCCTGAACCGAAATTCTTACCCAAAAGTGTCACCAAGAAGGTTCAATCAAACGATGAAATGGCAGTCACATTTCTGCTTGATAATTTGAAAACGCTTCAAAAATCCAATACATCGAAACCCGTGAGATTGGCAGCTTTAGGAATAATTTTAAGTAAAAGTAATCCAAACTGGAAGAAAACCTATAATATTAAGAAATTAGACGCTCTTGTAAGACTTGCTGGTGAAAAAATCCTTACTGAAGGTGAGGGTGTCGATAAACATATTAGTCTTAAATGATAACTATTATCCAATGTCTCCTGCCATTCACATCCTCTGAATCTATTGTTATTGAATATATATCATTAATTCCTTTGTGACTCATGGTACAATATCCTTTTATTGACAGAGGAGAAATAATGAGCTGTATAAAATAGAGGAAATTTCAATCCTCTCTTTCATAAATCAATAAAAAAGAACGCAAATCTTAATAGATGTAAAATGGTGATGTTATGGGAGAGTACAAAGAAAAGGTTAGGAAACATTTCTGGATGTTAGTCTGTTCCTCGATAGATGAGATCAGTAGCGAGGAAGCTTTTCGACAGAAGCTTGAACCAGTGTTTAAAATCAGACCAGATAAAGCAATCAAGCTTGTCGAAGATCGTTTTTGGTCAGTATTATATTCATTAACAAGACAAATTAAGGATCCAGACGCATTACACAAAGAGTTAGGAGCAATCGTTCAAATAGATACAGGAAAGGTCAAAGAGCACATCTGGAAGTTATTAGTTCTCGCTGTAAGTGAAAGTTGTGATAAAAATGCGTTTAGGGAACATTTTGAACCAATTTTTAAAATAAATACTCAAAAAGCAGTCGAATTAGTTGATGACCATCTGTGGACAGCATTTTATTCTTTGACAAAGAAAACAAAGGATCCTGATGAATTGAACAAACGATTTGAGCCATTAGTACAGATTGATGTTAATCGTGCAGCCGAAGCGATAAAAGAAATCAATCCTGAGAAGTACAAATTCTTACAGATATATAAGTGAAGACTCTGTTGGAAGAGTCAAAGTTTGGATGGAGGATATTAGATTAGTATTGGAATCAATACCCCTAGAATTGATATGAAATTTGGAACTTTAATAATTTTTGAAATTCAAAAATCAACAAAAAATTTGCATCATTCTCTTCATTTATTAATATCTCAGTCATATTAGAATACCATGAGTTTCCTTCAAAATAATATGAAATATGTTGTTTTAATTGGCGCTCTTGTTATTACATCTGGAGTGGTTATCGCAGCGGTAGTTCTCACCCCAAATGATGGGATTAAAGTAAAACTACTGTATAATGCGGGAGTTATGATAGAATATGATGATACTAGAATCTATATTGATCCTTATGATTTACCATCTAGTTATTCAGATTATCCTGCTGATGCAATTCTCATTACTCATGAGCATGGTGATCATTATGATCCAGATTCCATCGATCTCATTAAAACAGGTAATACTAACCTTTACTTTCCAGCCATAATGAGCATAGAAGCTTTGCTATATGATGCAACTTCTGTTGTACCTGAGGATACATTTACAGTGAATAATTTCAACGTTACCTGTTTCTATATGTACACTATGCCTGGATCACCTGATTCAAGTCATCCTATGGATAATAACTACACAAGTTACATAATTGAAATTGATGATTTTGCCATTTTTCATGCTGGTGACTCCTGGAATATTGATGAGTACGAGCAATTGACTGATGAGATTGACCTTGTCCTTTTACCTCTCGGTCCAGGTTGCCAAACTATGACTGAAGCCGATGTTGTCACAGTAATAGAAACAATTAATCCCCGTTACTTCATACCCATTCATTACACTGATGAAGGGAAAGAAGCATTTATTGAAGGATACAAAGACGACGTTGAGGATTGTGGATGTAAATTTATCAATTTAGAATATTACCATTCGAAGACATTTTCTGTCTAATCAATGTTGACGATGTTAATACAAGATATTGCTAAACCAGTAGAAAGGCTATCTATTATTTAATAATTTTCAAAACAACAATAATCCATCAGTATCTCTGTTTGTACAGGAGTGAAATGTCTCAGAGATTTTTGTTCATCCTCAGATGTATCCATATTATCTATATAAATTACGATGGGATTACTCTTTCCATACCCCGATTTTACACATTCTTTTACTGGTTTAACAAATAGTGAAATAAACAGTTCTTGGAATGAATATTGGCCTATTAGTGATATTTATTGATATTATCCATTACACTATAATTTATAACCAACGGTTGCATTTACTCGTAGTTGCTCGTCTTCATACTTTGCGTCTGTCCCCACCCATCCTCCTGATGACGCAATTAACATCATTTTACCAGTACTCGATTTTTTTGGTTTTATTGGCAATCTCACAATTATTTCATTATTCTCTTCATCGATCTCGACACTAACCATTTTCTTCACCTATTTATTTATTATCAACAAATGTTACTCGTTATAATCTTTCCTATTCTTAAGAGCTTCCGTTTTACTAATTTGCATTATAATAACTAGAAGGAGCTGATTTTCTCAATAATGATATACCAGCTCCAAGCAACGCAAAGAGAGCAAAAATCAAATAGGTTGACTCCAAGCTTTGATAATAGCTTGAAGTGAATATTATTCCACTAGTAATATCATCAGGATTATTCATTAAAAAGAACAAATTAAAAAATGCTGATGTAAGTGTAGTTCCCAAGGTAAAACCTATATTACGGGATAGACCTATTAATCCTGAAACAACACTAACATCTTTTTTTGGAGCGGAATTCATTACAGAGGTCCCATTAGAAACGGTGAAAATTGTTAAAGCTCCAGCTAATAAAGCTACTAAAGGAACTATAATAATTAGCTCCAGATCAATTGTTAAAGCTAGAAGAAAGATAAAAAAACTAAGTAAGAAGGCGCCAAATGATGCTAACCTTCGGATATCAATTTTCTCTGCAAAGATCCCTGCAATAGGACCCATTATTGCCATAGCTACAGGAGGTACAATCATAAGAAGTCCTGTTTGGGATTGTGAAAACAACAGGACTTCTTGGTAGAAGAAGGGTAAGAGAAAGACCATACCGTAGTACACCATATAACAAAGAAACGATGAGAATATTCCTGTTAGGATTGTCCTGTCTTTCATTATTTTTAATGAAATCATTGGTTTAGGATTTCTAATTTCCAAATATATGAATAAAGTCCCAAATAAAAATGAAGCAAGAATCAGGATTCCGCCAATTATATTATCTTTAAAAATTATTAACACTCCGCCGACAAAAGAGAACGCAGTAATAATGAACATTATCATGCCCATATAATCTATCTTTATGTTTGATCTACG